>QMWL02000018.1 GCA_003661605.2 archaeon | reverse complement strand
AGGGACCAAGCGTCTCATTTCTCGTCGTCCTATAAACGGCTTAATGTGGGTCACCACTTTTCTTCTTGGCATGGTCTCGGGCCTCGCCTCTAGGATTAATAAATAGTCGGGTCTAAAAATTTATGGGATGTTGAATACGAGAATTGTCAGATTTTTCGTTAGCAATCTAGCCGCTTGTGAATGACCTATTACTGGTCGCGCGTACCGCTGTGTGATGATAAGGAAACTCCCTGAACCCCTTAGGTCTGAGGTCGAGAGGTTCCTCCTAGAGCGAGCTGATAGAGTGCGAAGTGAGGAAGCCAGGCGCAACTACCTCAAGGTGGCTAAATCACTCGCGAGACTGGCTGGTATAAGGAACCTTACGGAGCCGAATCGCGAGACTTACTTCAGGTGGAAGAGGGCACTTGTAAGCGAAGATATCTCAGTGATACCGCGGGGAGCTCCCGCCCTGGCTTGAGGCTGAGAGAGGCAGGACTTGGGACCTCTACACCCGGGCTGAGCACCTGAGAGATAAGATCCTTAGCCCCGAGGAGGTCCGCACCCTCATTGAGGCATGTAAGAGCCCACGGGACAGGGCGATCATCGCTATCCTGGCTAAAACGGGCATGCACGTGGGTGAGCTGTGCTCCCTCCGCCTCAGGGACGTCCAGCCTCTGCTCGATGGGAGCGTGAGGCTTTTAGGTCCGAGGCAAGACGGGTGCGAGGACGCTAGTCGTATTTGAGGCCGCGGAGCCTCTCCTAGAGTACCTAAGGGACAAGGGTACAGAAGAGAGTCCAGAGACCCGGACGCCCCGCTCTTCCCGACGGCCAGGGGCACCCCACTCACACCTAAGGCCGCGAGAGGCATGCTCGCGAGGGCCGCGAGAAGAGCTGGCCTGAGGCGGCCCGTACATCCCCCCATGCCCAGGCACACGCGCATGACGGAGCTGGCCCGCGTGCTCACGGAGCAGGAGCTCAAGGTGGTAGCGGGCCGGAGCATGTCAAGCCGCATGGCGGCCATCTACGTGCATCTATTGGGCCGCGATGCAGAAGTTGCCTTAAGAAGGGCTCGCAAGCACTCTTAAGCTACACAACTTACCTTCTATGACGACGATCGCTACTCGGCTTCTTCCCGCGCGTGTAGCGCCGTACTAAGGAACCTTATGACCTTATCCATTTCATATGCTGCGACAGCTGGTAGTAGCAGCCTGGCTATTGAGGTCTTGATATGCAATACTAACAGATCGTACTTCAAATTAGGATTAATATCAAATAGAGCTTTTAACATCAGAAATTGCATTTTCGCTCTAAGATAATAGGGCAATGGTCTTAGGCGAATCATTATGCGATCTCTCTCCGGATCGTATGTTACACTATCCACCATAGCGGCAACTGAAACTTTAAGTAACGGCGTTGAACCATAGTCTCTCAAACAAATCACTAAAACAGGAGTCTGCTTGAAAATTGGTTTTAACTCGGGTCTTCCTAGATCTATACGATCTCCGACAGCTCGCGGGGTTCTGTAACTTCTCTCAAGTATCATGTAATACTTATCCTGGTCCGGCTCCACTACAATTTCGGCATTATCAAAGATATCGAACGATATTTCAGCGACATCGTTAATACCCAACTCTACTTCAATTGATCTTCTGGCCTGAGCGCTTATCCCACGTAAATAAGCTTTAAGAGCGGCAATTAGATATCCATAATAGACTCGGCCAGACCTCCTCATTATATCACTTACGAGTTTCTCTAGACCCAGGTACGGTCTATATTTATCGACTAAATCATTCATCAGATTAAATCTAGCTATCCAAGAGATTACCCAAGCTTCTCTTAAGTCATCCGCAGATTCACGCCTTATACGTTCTGCGATCTCATAAAGTGCCTCTAAAGCCCTTTGGGCTAGATCTTCTTGAGAAGGAGGTCTCATTTTCATGCCTTTAACCACATTTCTGTACCATTGATAAAAAACGCATATATTACGTAACATCTCGTGGCATGCCCGGCATTTATCATACTTCCCACGTCCCCTTCTTATTGTGGGTGGGGAATGTGCGATTCGTATTAAGAATGATAAACCTTTGTCTATACTTATCATGTTCAACAAGAAGTTAAGATACGTTTGACGTATGTCTGATAAAAGCTGTCGTGCTATTCTCCAAGCATTGCAACATGTGCGCCCAAGTTCTCGTGTCAGATTATATATCTGCCATTCGTCGCGAACCACGATATCATAACTCTCAATAAGGCATTCATCTGTTAATCCACTTAACGAGCGCAGGATCGATTCATGCAACCTTGACAGGAGCACCTCTGATGGAATCTTCTCCAACATCACAAAAGAAGCTCCATACACTAATAATTTTATTCTTGCCACAACCTTCTGTGGATTCTCCCGTTTTACTCTCGGCCAAAGCTCCTTTCTGCCCCACGGGTAAACTATGAAACACCTAATACGCCCATCAAGCAAAGGCTCAGTGAGTTTTGTAACATAATCATCGAACATTTTATACCACTTTATTACACGCTTCTTCAACGCATTCAATAGTTGGCGCGGAGAGAACTCCAGACTTAACCCAACAGGAAATCTTTCAGGAAGTCTCCTCATTACTTCCTCAATAATAGTCCTAGCGATAGCGCTCTCTTTAACATGATCTACTACTTGCATCAACCATAAGACCGAAGATATGTTACATTTCTCCCTTAAAATTTTATCACGAAGCTCAGTAGCAAATCCCAACCTCTCCGCCTCTAAAACTGCATAAAGCGCTAGCTGATAGAGCGCCCATTCATCACTCATCACACTCATCCCCTTAACCTCATTAATGATATCCCTCAACAGGGCGATAGCTTCAATAAAGTCTATCTCATCAGACTCAGAAGGAATCCTTTCATACATGAGTCTTTTTATCCGAAAGATTCTGGACTTAAGCTCGATAACTAACGCTCTCCTAGATACAGGGTCCTCAACAATTATATCAGGAGCACCCATAATGCCCAGCTGGACACTAACTAAGTCCGGTTCTATAAGAATGCGTAATCGTGCTTTTACATCATTTATATGATTACCCGTATCCATGGAAATGTCCTCCGCGAAGTCATTGATGAGCTTTATTACCTCATCCATGAGGAATAACGCGATACATTTCGCCACGAATTCGTCAATTTGCTTCCTTTGAAGACGCGCTACTTCTTCGCTATTAACATCCGTTTCTGTAGAATTAGTGTTTTTGCTCATGCTACCGAAGAACGACTCAATAAGATGTTCCATAACAAAATTGTGAACTCTGCTGCCGTCCTTGCTAACTTTCTCAACTATGGGATCTGCAGGGTCAAGAATTCCTATCATATATTTTAACCACCACTTGTAACGACAGTGAATTAGCATTTCAACAATTTCATTCACACTAATTATCATAGGGGGCCAAGATCTTAAGGAATATTCTGCGATCCTTTTTAGTAGACTAGCCCCCTCGTCCTCCTCAGGCATGGATACACGACTCCTCATTGCGCGCCCCTCTTCAGAATCTATATTGCTGAAGCTATCTAAAAAGCTTTAAGGAGGACAGCTCAAGTTCTGATTGGGCGGTAATAAATGAGTCCCCCGCCAGACATGCGCTATAATCCCCTAATAGCAATTGCCGAGGCATTAGTAGACGCCTCCCTCGTGTGGTATGCATTAAAAGGACGAATACGATTTACAAGTTCTCCTAGCGAAAATTATCAAAGAGCTAGGGAGTTGATAGCTGAGGAACTTAGCAGTGAGGACCGCGAGACATGTGTGATATACGGGCCTCCGGGCACTGGCAAAACGCGAGTAGTCACTGAAGCACTTCATATATTGGCCTGCAAGGGGGAGGGGCCTTTTGATGAAAGCAAGCGCGGAGCCAGACTTATTCTATATGTTGGTCCTACGAACGAGCTGGCCTATACCGGTTGCAAACGTATTCTTGCTCACGTATTACCTCCGTTTATGAATGACCCGCAACTAGTAGCGGAGATTCTATATCGGATTAAAGTCTTAGGGTCTAAAATAGCACCCGTTTCATGGTGTCATGAAAGTGTGAGAAATATAGAGACCATTCTAAAATCAGAGACCAGCGTACATCCCTTTCTGAAGGACGCATTAGAAAGCACTCTCGAGCCCATATTGCATGAATTAGAGCGCCTGATACGGAGATCAGGGCCAATGAATGTAGGCTCGCAATGGCTGACTATCGCGCAAAATGGTATGTATCTTATATTCACTACAGCGTTTCAAGCAATTCGCCCTGAAGACATAAGCCGAGTGAGTGAGATTCATGTGATATATGATGAGGCTTCTAAGATTGAAAGCGTGCAGAGTAGACGCGTGCTTTTACATGTTCTTCAGGAATATATACGTGTCATTACTTCGGCAGAATCTATACGGCAATTAAAAGCGTACATTAGAAAGTATATGGGCGTCTTAAACACGCTGATAGCGCTGGGGGATAGATATCAGGCCATATCATTAAGACATCTAGCCGGAGCGAGAACAACGCTGCTTATTGACGAATTAGAATCCATCGCGGACGTCCCTAAAGTGGCTTTAGATGTAACCTTTAGGCTTCCGCATCCAACGGAACTACCACTTAGTGAGGCCATTTATAACTGGGGATATGGCATCAACTTCAGAGCCGAAGAAGCACAATCACATAGTAAGGTTAGATTTTTGAAAAAGCTGTATGATCTCATAGGACATGAATTTTTTGGGCAGATCGAGAGGATCATGAAGCAAATCAGTCTAGAAAGTAATCATCGGTGTATAGAGAGAACGATTAGTAGTTTTGAAAATGCATTAGAGGAAGGAAGGCCTGCGATAATTCTCGATGTAAGAAGGCCTTGGCGTTCTGGGCTTCTTCATCCTGATTATATCGCACCTTGCGTGGTCTCGTCTGTAGTTACCACACTAATGATATATAAGTTGAGAGCCGATTACCGTGAATTATTACTTGACATTTGCAAGGAAAGCTTTGGAAACATGGGAAAGCTGTGCTATGACTTAATCATAGGCAAACCTACCGTGACCCTCTCAATGTATACGCAGATACATGATGTTAAAGACCACGCCCTGCATGTTCTATCTAAGATTCACGATAAATTAAAATTGCCAAAAAAGGCCATCACAGCTGCTATCACCAGTAAGACTATAGCTTCATATCTGGGGAATGAGGCTCCTATCGTAGTACATGAATTGCCTAAGAGCGCGTGGATCAGCTCTGGAAAAAGAACATTTATAGTGCAGGATCCACTCCAATTAGTTGTAGGGTTAAGTAGACACTCGCTTTTTGAGATAGTTGTTGGAAATGTTGATATGATGATAGAATCACTTTATAATATCTCTGAGAATCGGCACTTCCGCGAGATATTAGCGAGAGAATTTGGGAGACAGCACATCACCTGTATTAGGCGCATCGGTGAGATGTTTGAAAGAATGAAAGAGCACGCGAACGCCGGAAGATTTATCTTGAGATGTATATAGTTACTTCATGCGGGAGGAGAAACACATGAGTGGTATGCACCTCTTAGCGTTAGAACAGGTAGAAAGAGCTCTCACGTACATCAACCGACATTACCCTAATATACCGTGGGTAATAGCATTCTCAGGCGGGAAAGACTCCACATTACTGCTACATCTCATTATCGACTTTCTCAGTAAACATAAAGAATCATGTACGTGTGATTGCATCTACATATTGTACAATGACACATTAGGTGAAATACCCTTCCTCCGCGAGCTAGCTCTTATCACAGGAACAAAAGCACGCGAATATATTGAGGATATGGGATATGACGCCTCATTTATTCGTACGGAACCAACTATTGTAGATACCTTCTATTGGAGAATGATAATTAGGGGCTACCCGGTGCCTAACTATAAGTTCCGTTGGTGTGTTATGCTACTTAAGATACTTCCTACACGGAAAGCGTTGAGAATCATCATCAAGGAATATGATGAGAAAAAGCCTATTGTGCTTTTAGTAGGCACGCGCGAGGATGAGTCTAAATGGCGATCTGGGGCTTTGAAAAAAAGAGGTAGAAGTGTCGCAACAGCTGATCCTATGAACGTTATTGAGTCGCATTTATTAGAAACAGACTTGAGAAATGTTATCAAGATAGCGCCCCTTCGCTTTTTAAGAGAGGAACATGTATGGCGTTTACTCGAGCGGTTAACACCTCCTTGGGCTGATGCGTCTATAATACGTGAATTTAATGGATATGCCATACTTAGAGCGTTGTACTTCTCCTCAGACGAATTAGCGGAAAGGTATAGAACACATGCTAGATTCGGGTGTTGGTACTGTACTGTGTCAAAGAAGCATTTTGGCCTATTGGCAGCTATTGATGCAGCTAAACAAATAAAAACGTCGCTGATTGATATTGGCTCACCAGAGCATTTAAAAGCCTTATTATCGGCACGTGAATTGTTAATGTGTATTTCAAATACGCCTAAACTTAGGCAAGTAAAGAGAAGGGGCTATAGCAGGTTAGGGCCTTTGAATGACGTCGGAAAAGCCCTCGTGTTGAATGTGTTTAGAGTCATTGACAACATCACCAACCGGAGATTATTATATGGTCTCGCGTTGAAGACACCTGTGCACGGAATTTCTCTAAGAGACCTATTATTTAAAGTGAATGCCGAAAAGGCGTATGATATAATAGTGAGCCTTGATGGCTCTGAAAGAGCACGTAATGTGAAAATTGAACTACTTAGAGATGACGTATGGGCTTTAAAAGAGCTTAAGAAACTGGATCGCGACGCTTTTAATAGAATAAATAGGATGCTCATGCGTTTACAGTCATTCGTGTAGGTGATCTGATGGCCCTCGGAGACGCGGGCGGCGCGGCCCGCGGCGCCGCCCGCTTGCATGAGTGCATAGTAAATGTCGGGTGGATAGAGGCATTTGCAGTATTTCTTCCCTCGCTAGATATAGAGCGAGCAGAATATTACCTCAGAGAGGCGGAGGCCGTGATAAAATACTTCACGATTGATCAACTTTTCTACAACCTTTTGGAAACTCATGAAAAGCCACGATGGGATCCTAACCCTTGGAGGCAATTGATTAATAACTGCCGAAGGGCCTTATCAGAGGCAAAGAGAGCTTTATGAATGTGTATTAAACAGTCCACCGAGGATCTTGGAAGATTCACTAAGCCCTTTCTCCCGGATCGGGCTGTACGTGTGCCTGGGGGGTCTTTTAGGCCGCCGGGCCTGAGCGGTCTTCCGGGTGGTGTGGGCATGAGGGGCCACCACATCCGGGGCTTCCTAGACGCCCTTGAGTTCCTCTGGCAGGAGACCCAGCACTGCCGGAGTGTGGGCGAGGTCAGGGAGTTCATCGAGCGCATGATAGCCATCCTTAGGGCCTTCGGGCTCGCATGCAGTGATCCTCGCGAGCCTGGCATTCTGTGCTGAAGGCCATCCTCCGGAGCGCCTGCTCTCAAAGCACATGAGCGAGTTAGGCGAGGCGCATCTGAGCAGGATAAGGGATGTCATGGCGAGGTAAGCTGATGCACCCATCAGCGAGATCGTGAGAGAGGCGCTTAAGAGATGGTTACCGCTAGCTAACTCAGGTGCAGTGGTATATGGCGTATAGGGGATCTGAGCAGTGCACGTTCAGCTCTCTCCTTATCTCATGGCTCCTGCTGACTATGTCCTTGTAGTCAAGGGATACAAAGACGACCCTGACCCCCTCTTGGTGGGCGTAGGTCGCTGCTGATGCGATATGGTCCGCGTCCCCTGGGCTGGCCAGGCCCAGCTTCTTCGCTTTCTCCAGCAGGGCGGGGTCAGGTGCTATCTCAATATATTCATAATCGGACAGTATCTGCCTGTACCTGCTCTTGAGGTCATGGCTGACCCGTATCACCTCGGTGGTTATCTCCCGCATTAGCTCGCCTAGCAGTATGCTCTCTCTGCCCAGCATCCTCTCCTCGAACAGCTGGATGATTGCCACCTCGACCTCTCTTAACCGCCTGATGAGGCCATCTCTTCGACCGGTCCTCGTGATCTGGCGGAACTTGTCCATGAAGAACTGCTCGAAGAATAGGGCATCGCTCCGCCTGAGCTCTAGTCTATCAATGGATACCTGGGCAGTCACGGATCTAGCTTTAAACGCGATGACAAGTTCGCGTAGCACTCCTCCCACGAAGTTGATAACCTCGTTCAGCCTGCTCTCGCCCTCCTCAGCTACCGAGGATGATACAAGGCATTGTAGAGAGTGCTCCTTAACGTTCCTCTGGAACTTCTGGATCCGGCTCTTGAACTCCTCAAAGAGCCGGGCTAGCAACACGGATGTGTCTAGAAAAAAGCGCACTCGGTCATGGCGAGATCACCTCAGCGACCAAGATGTTCCTCATCATTCTCGCGACCGGGTTTTCAAGGTTTATGCTGACGGTGAACAGCTCCGGGCACCTCTCCATGAAGAAGCAGGTGGCGCTGTCTAGGTTTGATAGGAACTCCGATAGGAGGCGCTGGTACTCGGAGCGCTCGACGCTCTTCAGGCTTATGAACTTGGGCTGCGGTATATCCTCGTAGGTTGAGGCGTTGCAGACCAGCAGGTAGAGGTGCAGAGCCATCCAGCTGAACAGCAAGGGCTCAAAGTGGTCTAGCACGTGGGATAGCTCGTTCTTGAGATCTTCAAAGCGCCTTCTAAAGAGCGTAAATATGGACCTCGCTCTATCGGTTCTGAGCCAGGGAGCCTTTCTGCGCACTATCATGAGGCAGGTCGTGGTGTACGCCTTCATAATCCTGTAAAAGCGCGCGTTCTCCACGAAGAAGGAGAGGTCTAGGTCTGAACTCATGAAAGCGAGGGCATCGGCCTCTACGAACTTCTGCGGATCACACCAGTGGTCTATGATCTCGAATAGGGAGACTAGAGCTCTGATGGAATCGCGCTTCCCCTTACTTCTCTCAAGTTTTGTTAGCAGCTCCCTCAGCTGCTCATCCTCCTGCAGGCGCTCCCATACATGCCCGTGTATTCTGCGGATAACCTCCTCCGGATCGAACTTCTCGGGGAGCCTAACTCTCTGCACCACGGCTCTTAGCTGGACGTTCAGGTAGTCTCTAACGTTCTCCGCTGGCCTGAGCTCACGCTTTATCACCCGCCACTTCAGGCCCCACTTCCTGAAGGTCTCTTGAGTCTCACGAGGCTCAAGGAGTAAGGTGAACCTGGGCACTCCCGATAGGGATCCCAGCGTCATAAAGGGCACACAATCACCCCCTCAAGTTCTACTGTAGATGGCCGAGCGCGCTTCCCCCGGGCGTGAGGCAGGCATACACGTACCCCTCCTTACCTCCCTATGTAGGGCGGCAGCACCATCGTATAGGGGCGGTATAAACTTTGTGAGACGGGGATGCAACCCCTGAGCTACGGGGCCTGCCGCTCTCATCCCCTTACCTGCCCCTGCCGCCGCTCTAGTCAATCGTTCTATATCCTAGAACTCGGCGCATAAGTTCGCGAGTATCAGAGATGATCACGTCTTCGTTTTATCTGTTTTCTTCGTAGGATATCCAGGGCTCTTATCTTCTGACTGGCGTAGTACAGCTCTCCCTCTCGTATGTATTTCATCCACCTCTCCCAAGCCTCTTCATCAACTCTCCACAGCCTGCTTCTGGCAGTATTTTCTATTGCGCTGAGCAGACCCAGCAGAAGTATATCGCTGAGCTGGATGAGCCTGTCGAGAAGCACGTCAAGCGCCTCAGAGTGCCAAATTTGACGCAGGAAACTCTTTATGACGTCACCATGCACACACATAGCCGCCTCCATAGGTCTCTGATGTACTGAGCTAAGCCTAAATCCCGGGGGAAGACAGCCCACTCCGCTAGCCAGTATAGCATGTCTTCTAGCCTTACTTTGGGAAGCCGAAGCCGAATGCCTAATTCCTTCTCAAAAGACTCTGGCCGCATGATAGCCGAACCTACTAGATCTGCGGGTTCTAACCCGCAAGTTCTCCTTAGATCTTCTAGAAGCTTTACAAGCGTAGCCACGGAGCAGCTATACCTGTCCCTGTATGCTCTTTCCTCAACCTGGCCCCTAAACGCACGATTACGTAGGTGCTCGATCAGCAGGCCCTTAAGCCAGAATTCTATTATACTGCGTATTAGGACGCCGGTAAGCCGAGGACGTCCCAGCATGATTATTAGGAAAGCAGCATCTGCGTACTCGCCTGCGTAAGCTATGGAAACTATGGATTCTACGCTGAACCCTAGGTTACCTAGTATGCACAACTCCTCTATTGGGGGTTTTACGATTTCCTCAGGTCTCTTAGGGACCTTAATGGCGGTGATGGGAGAATGAAGTGCGCGTAGCACAGCCTCGATTCTGTCAATGTTAATACGATCTCTCCACTTGATATAGGTGACCAGGAAGTCCTCTATATGTAGTATGTGCTGCGTCTCCAGTAGTATGAGGTCAAGCTCCTCATCGCTGATATTTATGTCATGAATCTCGCGGAGGCTCTCGAGAACAAACCACAGGAATACTGACAGCGGT
>QMWL02000017.1 GCA_003661605.2 archaeon | reverse complement strand
GAGGAAGGATAGGAACCAGAGAAAGTAACGTCCCGCATCTTCTTCAACATATTTCGCGGAGTATAGGGTGGTGAAGAAACCTACGATCCCGAGAATCAGTAAGAAGGGGGCAGAAAGAGTGTCAGATACAAGAAGCAGATGGTTTCTCCAGTAGAGAGCAAGAGGTCCTTGACGTAGGGTGAGTACTACCGTGGATAGGGAGAAGCATAGAAAGAGGGCTGCTCCAACAACCGCCACAATGCGGGATATGCGTTGTTCACACAGTCCTATTAGATAGGATACTAAAGCAGTAGTAACGGGCACGATAAGCAAGCAGAAAAGTGGGTTCACTGCCTCTTCTCAGCTAGCAATTTCGCCGCTTCGAGCAAAGCGTCGATAATAGCCTCTGGTTTTGGTGGACAACCAGCTACGTAAATATCCACAGGGATGACGCGATCGATGCCGCCAAGAACTGCGTAGGAGGAAGCGCTTTCGACTCTGTTTGTGAAAATACCTCCGCTTACAGCACACGTTCCGACCGCTACTATGACCTTAGGATCAGGGATTTGATCGTAAATCCGTTTGAGGAAGTTGACCGATCCTACAGTTACACAGCCAGTGACGAGAAGGATGTCGACGTGGCGGGGAGTACTTTTGTATACTGCACCAAACCTTTCAATGTCAAAGCGCGGAGTAAGTGCATCAACGACCTCGATTGTGCAGCCGTTACAACCGCCTACTTGAAGTAAACCAACCCACGGTGATCGACGGAATGCCCAGCGGAATAGTGCGTTTAGCACCATTTCTCTGGCGAAGTTCCAAGCTTTCTAGCAAGCTTCGTTCTGCAGGCGGGGCATAAAGAGGAGAAGCGCTTGAAGTCCTCTAGAGCGCGGTCACGCACTTCTTCAGGGAGATTCTCCGATAAGCGATCCGCGATGAAGCGTATGTGACTTACATCAGTTATTGGCTGGTTGCATTCGGTGCATCTGATAAATCGAACGTCTACCTCCGTCGACGAGAGCGTGTACAGCGTCTTTCTACTGGCGAGCAGGGAATATTCGCGCGTATGATGTAGAGCGTCTGTAGGGCATATCGTGACACAGCGCCCACAGGAAATACAGCGAGTATAATCGATTATGAGAACCGTTCTCTCGCCGTCAGAAATGTCCTGTACGTAGCAAGCGCCTGTTGGACAAACGCTGGAGCAAGCAAAGCAGCGAATGCACCGAGCATCGTCGAAATCTGGCGGACCCCTGAAGGAAGGTGGAAGAGAGGCGGGCTTTGCGGGATATTGGGTAGTTACTGGTGGGCGGGTGAGTGCGCGTAAGATTTCTTTCAGGAGCTTCATGGCTTCCAAGTGGTTAACGCTCTTAGGGGGATACGAGCAAGAACCGCTGCGCTCTGTGCAGAGAGTACGGTTACACGATCGCAGCAGGTCATACAGGGGTCGATGCTACCGATAGCTATAGGAACATCAGCGACGCGTAAACCCGGAAGTAACTGTACTATAGCGGATAGATTAAGCATGGTTGGTGTACGTATCCTTACGAAGGAGGGGTGGGCTGTGCTTTCCGCTGCGAGGTAGTAGACCAGCTCTCCACGAGGAGCTTCAACGCGTGCTATGCCCTCTCCTGCACGTAGCTGATACTCAACCGTAAGTGGACCGGATTCAGAAAGCAGCTGTTTGATGCAGATAAGTGCAGTGCGAAGCGACTGGTATGCTTCTCGGGCTCTGACAATCAGGCGTTCGAAGGAGTCGCCAAACTCCCCCAAAACGGGCTTCCAGTCGAGTTCAGCATAGGGTAGGTAGGGCTCAGCGGCGCGGACATCCAGTTTTAATCCAGAGGCCCGTGCATTTGGTCCCACAAACCCTATCTTACGTGCAGTCTGCTTATCGACTTCAGTTACACCACGACACCGACGTTTTAGTGTTGTGCTCTCTCTCATGATAGAAAGCAGTTTTGGTAGCTCTTTTGCGAGAACAAGCAAGCTGCGCCTAGCGCTAGCGAGATCCTTACCAGGTACAGGTCTGGAAACACCACCTATGGTTACCATCCCGCTATGTCTGCGACTACCTGTAATCCGTTCGATTGCATCGAGGACGTGTTCACGTATTTTCCAAGCATACATAAACAAGGTGCGAAAGCCCGCAAGATCGGCAACGAGCCCTATCAGGAGTAGGTGGCTATGGATGCGTTCTAACTCAGCAAGAAGAATGCGAAGCAGCTGCGCGCGATGGGGAGGGCTTATACCGAGTAAGCGCTCAACAGCGGTACAGTAGCATATTGCGTGAGCGGTGTTGCAAATACCGCAAACGCGTTCGGCGAGAAATATGTTCTGATGGAAGGTTCGTTGCTCCATTAGCTTCATGATACCTCGGTGGTTGTATCCTAGCTTGATCTCAGCACCCACCACACGCTCGCCCCGTACCCATAGTCGCAGAAACTCACCCTCAATAAACGCAGGGTGATAGGGACCTATGGGAAGGAGCGCAGCACTGCGGGTCAAGGCTCTAGTTCAGGCCATTTGCTTGGAAGGAACAAATTCCGCGTTACGGGGTTTCCGCTGAAAGATATACCAAGTAACTCCTGGGTTTCACGCTCTAGCCATGCCACGGAGGGCTCTATATCGGTGATGGAAGGAAGAGTAGGTTCTGAGCGAGGTACTTGTACTCGCAGCTGAACGATATACGATCTGCTATCCGACGGTACTTCAACTAGGTAAACGACTTCAAATCCTTCGTAGCCCCGGTCTATCCCCCATACGGCAAAAACGCGACCTTCTTCTTCTAATAGTAAGCGGATTGCATCGCGAAGCCTATCAGGACGAGTATACGCTACTGCGGTAAAGCTGGCTTGATCAGCGTGCCAGGTGTCGACTACCGACGATAGTTTGTGAGAGAGTTTTTCGAGAATCATCCTATACTTTCGAGTAGGGCTTTCGGTTTTATCGCATGAGCATCAAGTCCGATCTCTTGACCTTTATGCCCTAGTGCGAGAGCGAGTAGCTCAACGAGATGTAAAACTGGAGTGGTTTGCCGGAGCCCTTTGCGACGGAGAACTAGCTGACCCCGTTCAAGTAGCATAAAGCAAGCAGGACATACGACAACTATGGCATCAGCACCAACTTGTTGTACATCTTCAACCTTAACACGAACCCGTGTTTCTAAAGCTTCATCGGGCTTTGCAAGGAACAGAGGATATCCGCAGCAGATCTTTGCAGTACGCCAGTTGACGATTCTAGCCCCAGTAAGAGCCGTAAGCTCGTGAATCGCATCTACTAGAGAAGGTTTACTACGCGGTTTACATCCCACATGAACAGCAACTCTTAGATTCTGCAACGGAGTTTGGATGCGTTTCAATAGTGCATTCCTTAGACCTATGAGGAATTCAGCGATGTGAAGGACCTCGGGTGGATTTTCAACAAGATCGCGGGCGTGTAGTAGCGAGTCCCAGCATCCATTGCAGAGAGTCACTATGGCTCTGAAGTCACTTGCAATTGCGTCGAGGTTCGCCCGGGCGGTCTCCAACCAGTATTCGTAATCCAGTATCTTGAACATGAAGGGAGAAGGGCAGCAGGCGATCCCTCGCACATCGCTGAGGGAGAGCCCTAAGTCGTCTAGAATCAGACGGAAAGCTGCTTCAGCGAATGGCTGAAGGGCGGGGATGTAACACCCCCAGAAGACACCTGCCTTTGCGGCTACACTCACTCTTTCGCGGGTCTCCACCAAAGCTTTGCGTAGATCCTGAACTTACTAGCGAGCTGATGGATCCTTCGAAATACATCCTCTGAGGGAGAGGGCACAGGTATGTCTACAGGTAAGTGTAGCCTCTCGCGTAGACGCAGATAGCGGCGACCGGGTTCGGCTACAGCGCCTCTCTTAAGGAAGGATACTGCTGAGTCGCGAAAAGTAGTCGGGAGGGAAGGACGCTCTCGTCGTAGAGGGTAGAGTTTACGAGGCTTCGACAAGGCGTCGAATCTCGTTGCGTGGCAGGTACTGGAGTGCGCCAGTTGGACAGCACTTTACACAGAGAGGATCGCCACCGCAGAGGTCGCATTTGTGAGAGACGTGCAACTCAGGGATATAGCGAGGCGCAGATACAGGACAAGCGTATACGCAGCTACGGCAACCGATGCAGCGTATGGGGTCGATGCAGACAGCGCCTGTAGCGGGATCGCGGTAAATCGCCTTAGGGTCGGAGGGGCAAGCTGCTTCGCAGAAAGCATACTTACAGTGGGAGCAGTAGGATACAGCAACTAAATCAGGTAGTTCGAGAGAGAGGAGGGGGTGGATGCGCCCTCTATCAGGGTCTAATGTTCCGTAGTGGCGGTAAGCACATACGATTGCACAAAACCCGCAGGCACTGCAGAGTTGAGGGTCGTGGAAGAGTGTCCGCTCTTCGCTGAGCAAGGCTCGCGCCTATTAGCCTCACGATAAGAGCTTGCTATTCAAAGCAACCTCTAAATATTCCATGAGAAGTCCGCGCATGGGGGACAATCCGTCATCGTATAGCCCCCGTCTCTCTTTTCTAGATCGTATCTCCTCACATCCGCTCGCCGCACCCCTCCTCTACATACTAGCACTATTTCTGTTTGTAGCATTCGCAATAGCTCCCACGCTTATCGGAATTCTCGGTAACCTGAAGCTTGTAGGAGTAGCACTTCAGGACCCGCAGCTTCTCGAGCAAACTCGTGTTGCTGTAGTGAACTCTTTTGCTGTAGCAAGCATCGTTGTAGCTATCGATCTAGTACTAGGAATTCCACTAGCGTGGCTAATTGCAAGAGGTCGATTACCAGGGCTACGATTCCTCGATACACTTGTTGACATGCCTCTCGTCATGCCAACAGCGGCAGCAGGATATTCAGTGCTTTTGTTCTGGAGCAACCCTGAGTACTCGCCCGTGAGGGGAGTGGTTCCCATAGGGTTCTTCACAGTCCTCTTACTACACTTCACTTTCACGTTCCCTTACGTGGTTCGAACTGTTGTGGGAGGTTTACAGACAGCGGACCTAAGCTACGAGATCCCAGCGCGTACTTTGGGGGCGTCTCCACTTACGACAGCGAGAACGGTTACTCTGCCTTTGATCAAACCTAGCATAATATCAGCCCTAGTTCTCGCTTATGCACGATCGCTGTCTGAGACAGGAGCAACTATGATGGTGACAGGACCCCACTTCTTTACAGGACCTGTGCTTATCAAGTACTGGAAGGAGCAGGGGCGTTTAGAACCGTTAGTTTTTGTAAGTATTGTTATGATACTATCTTCAGTCATGCTTTTATCGATACTTTCTTGGGTAGCGAAGCGTTACAGAATTCGTCTTCCGTGGTTTAGCCCTGTGTCGGAGGCACGGCTTTCGGGCGGTGGTTGGACAGGATTACGCGATGGGGCAGCTCTTCTGTTTTTCTTTGCAATTATAATCATACCAACCTTTTTCATTTTCAGAGCCGCAACAGACTTCCGAGACTGGAGCGCACTAGCTAGTCACACAGAATGGCGCACGTTCTGGGGTGCGCTGGGGATATCCTTTGCTGTTGCCGGATTGGTCACTCTCGTTGATGCAGTACTCGGTATACCTGTAGCTTTAGGCATTGCAAGACGGCGCTATGGGCGTTTTACTCCGGTTGTTGATGGTTTGGTGAGCTTGCCAATTCTCGTACCTACTGTTGCGCTAGGGTCATCAGTTCATTTGCTTCGTCAGCTATATCTCAGGGCGTTACCAGAGTTTTGGGCAATTGTAATTGCTCATATTTCGTTTACAGCACCCTTCCTCGTCAAAGTGTTTCAGGCAGGAGTTGAAGCGATAGACCCAGAGATAGAATACGTTGCAAGGACGCTTGGCGCATCTCCCCTAAGGACCTTCAGAACAATAACGCTACCTATTGCGAGAAACGCTCTTCTCGCGGGGGCTATCCTTGTCTTTGTAAGAAGCGTGGATGAGACAGGTGCAACGATGGCGGTGGTGGAGAAGACGCAAACCGCACCGGTTGTCTTAGTTGCATGGGTTAAGAAGGGGCTAGTACCGATGTCGTGGGCGGCATTTGGAGGAATCGTACTTGTTGCAGTGTCGTTTATAGCGCTATTAATTGTGAGAACGATATTCGGAGCACGTATGCGAGTTGGCGGCTAAGAGAGCAGCAATCGAACTGATTGGTGTTACGAAGCGCTTTAGGACGATAACTGCTTTACGAAACGTAACACTAACGGTGTTCGACGGGGAGTATCTGGTTGTTCTAGGACCTACGGGCGCTGGTAAGTCGACCTTGCTTAAAGTCATCGCGGGAATTCACTACCCTGATAGAGGAAAGGTTCTAGTTTATGGGCGGGATATGACTAGAGTCCCGCCTGAGTGGCGAGGAATCGCATACTTCCCGCAGAACTACGCGCTTTTCCCACACCTAACAGTCTTGGAGAATGTTACGTATGGATTACGTGCGCGAGGAATTTCCGAATCGGATGCGCGTAAGCGCGCTCTTGAAGTATTACGCATGGTGCTCCTACATGAGAGAACGGAATCCTACCCACACGAGCTTAGTGGGGGTATGCAGCAGCGTCTTGCACTTGCACGAGCGCTTGTAACAGCCTCAGGTATCCTCTTACTAGACGAGCCTTTAGCGGCGTTAGATGCGATACTGAGACTTGAACTGCGCTACGAACTGCGAAGGATCGCGAAGCGCCTCAGACTTACCGTGCTTCACGTCACTCATGATCATGAGGAAGCGCTATCTATCGCGGACCGTATAGTTGTTCTACGTAGGGGAGAGGTGGTTCAAGTCGGCACTCCGCAGCAAATATACGAACAACCAGCGGATATCCTCGTATCGTGTCTGATAGGCGAAGTTAACGTGCTTGATGGTATCGTGCACTCTGTAGAAAATGAGTACGCCATCATTACCATAGACAAACTTGTTCTGAGAGCACGACGAGGAAAGCTAAAGCTTCATCAACCAGTTACTGTTGTAATACGACCTGAGTGGGTCTTTGTTCGAAAACAGCGCCAAGGAACACCTTGGGAGTGGGAAGCTCGAGTAGAGAGGATCTACTTCCGGGGGTATATGTCGGTGCTGGATGTTAGCGTAGGTGGTTTAGAGCTCCGCGTATCTGCTCCTAGCCATATGGTAAGTGACATCCATGAAGGAGATACTGTGTGTGTGGAGGCGGATGCGGAGCGCATTGTAGTGCTTCCTTATCAAGCACGTCCTCCTGAGCTGTTCGAGCTATGACCGTAAAAATTCAGATAGTAGATGTTTCGAAGCGATTCGGACCTATAGTTGCTGTTAATCGGGTCTCTCTGGAGGTTCTTGAGGGAGAGATCCTTACAATCATTGGTCCAAGCGGGTGTGGAAAATCGACCTTATTGAAGATGATCGCAGGCGTTCTTCGTCCAGACTCGGGTGATATTCGTATAGATGGGCGTTCGGTTGTGGATGTGCCGATGGAGCAGCGGCGCATTGCTTTCGTCTTTCAGAACATACTGCTCTTCCCTCATATGACCGTAGGAGAAAACGTTCGCTATAGCCCAGTGGTTCGTGGTGTGGAGAAGTCGCGTGCAGAACAGCTTGTAGCAACGATCCGCGACTTTCTTCGTCTTCGGGTACGGGAGTATGCCTACCCCAGAGAGCTAAGCATGGGAATGCAGCAAAAGGTCGCGTTAGCGCGCGCATTAGCGGCAGAATGCCCCATTATGCTACTCGATGAACCACTATCGGCTCTCGATGCTATTGTTCGCGCACGGTTACGCTACGAGTTACGTCGTATCATTAAGGACCTGCAGCTTACAGCCATCTATGTAACACACGATCAAGCTGAGGCTATGACCGTGGCAGACCGTATCGCGGTTATGCGGAAAGGCCAAATTATCCAGGTAGGTACACCTGAAGAACTATATAATCGCCCCATGCACCCGTTCGTAGCTCGGTTCCTCGGTGGTGAAGCAAACTTTATCGAAGGTGTGGTGCGTGAAGTTGTAGAGGATAGGCTTCTTGTCGAAGCTCCACCATTCTCCGAACTTCAGGTTGTTAATCCAGGTCTCGAGGTAAAACCCGGTTCGAAAGTCATTCTCGCTATAAAACCGGAGGATCTAATACTGGGCAGAGGAGTTGTTGAAGGTGAGGTCTCGCTTACCAGTTACTTGGGAGATAGCGCTCGTATCGAGATAGAAGTAAACGGCTTCCGATTCGTGTACCGCGGACCCACAGAGATGTATACACAGCTGTCAGAGGGAGATAAGATACGAATAGACGTAGTAAGAGAAAGGGTAATGGTTATGAAGTATCCTGAAGAAGGCTTATTGGAGGCGATAAGCATTGAGTAGCTTCACGCGGTGGTTTGCGTCTCGGACGCGGGAACGCATTTACGAGCTTACACGACGGCATATGGAGCAAGTGCGTATTGCGGTAAACGAGCTACCTCAGCTCGTAGATGCCGCGTTTCGTGGTGACGAATCAGCGGTGATGGAGCGGTTTACACGCATCAGTTTAGCAGAGGATCGAGCCGATGAGATACGCAGAGAAGCAGACCGTGTCGTGGCAGGTAGTGAAATCCTTCCGGCCGACCGCGGAGATCTGATCAGCCTGTTCGACAAAGTAGATCTCGTTGTTGATAGGTGTCAAGGTGCCGCGCGAGTTCTGAGGATAATCATTGAGGAGTTTGGTGACGATTTTGAGAAGCTGAGTGAGAATATACGAGATAAGATCCTAAGGATGTTAGAAGCTGATCGTAACTGCGTGGAACACTTGCATCAAGCTATTGATGCACTTCTCAGAGGGGAGGTTGGAGCAGCTATGGAGGCAGCAGACCACACCGAGTCTCTAGAAAAGCGTGTTGATGAACAGTATCGTGAAACGGAGCGTGCGATTATACGAGAGCGAGCCGCGAATCCGATCTTTGTCCTCTACCTGATGCGATTTGTAGATATCTTAGAGCAGATAGCGGATGGAGCAGAGGATGCGAGCGATCAGGTTCGAATTCTAGCAGCGCAGATGCGCTAACTGCACGACGATTTCCGCTAGCTTATCGAATATCTGAGCGTACTTAGAGTTTAGATGCGTTAGCAAACGCCCTGAGCTAACTTGTCTGAAGATGCGATGGTCGTAGGGTATCTTGACAACGTAGTGTGCTTCTATTTCGGAAACAATCTGTTTCTCAAGATTGGGGTTTATTCCCGACTTGTTCACCACAAGAATGGTGGGCTTCCCACCTGCCATAAGAAGGAGTTGAGAGAGTTTTTTGAGATCGCTAAGCGCGAGAAGAGTGGGCTCTGTAACTAGTATGGCGGTAGTGGCGTACCTGAGAATCAGGTATAGATCGATACCGGTACCCGCAGGGCAATCTACTAGAGTTAAATCGTAGTGATCAGATAGGCGTTCTGCCTCGACCATGCAGTGATGGACGACTACAGGGTTCTTACGAGATCCGGGGGTAAGCTCGGATACTAGCAAGTGTAGGTTTCCATCTACTTCGCTGAAATAAAGATGTCCTACAACCTGCTGTGCTTCAGTTATCGCACCGTAGTTGCATACTATCTGACATACTGAACATCCATTACAGAGGTCTTCGATCAGGGCTGGAGGCTTGTTTGGTTGAGCAAGAAGTGCATGCTCAGGACAAAGTTCCACACAGCGCTTGCATGCTTTGTAGTGACAGCGTTCTTCTAATATCTGAGGTTTAAAGAGAGTAATTTCCTTCTGCCAGAGCGCTTTCGCTGCGGAGAAGAAGGTACGTGTGCAGGGGTTACTGCAGTCTGCATCCACCAGCAGAAGACGGTACCTGCGGTGTAGTGCGTCAGCGAGATTTACAGCAATGGTAGTTTTACCAGTCCCACCTTTCCCTCCCGCAATAGCGATCACAGGTGACATTACTCTAGCCACTCGCTAGCGCGGTTACACACTTCGACGATGCACTTAACTACGCGATCAGATGCTTCGAAGGGGGAGGTGGTGCTTGCGTATATGGAGGGAATGGACGGGTCATAGGGTATTACACCCAACAGAGGTAGGTTTAGTGAGTTCTGGAGTAAGAGTATCTGATGCTCGTTGGTCACTTTGTTAATGACAAGAGCCTTGCTTAGGTTAAATCGGTGTGTAGCTTCGAGTAAGCGCTTCGCTCCTTGAAGACTTTGAATGGTGGGTTCAACAACGACTATCAGATGAGATGCTCCAGCGATACTGGATATTACAGGGCATCCAATACCAGCTGCTGCATCAATTATCAGAAGGGATACTTCACGTTGGCGTGCCAGCTTTTGTGCTTCAGCTTTGACCGCGTATACCAAGTGACCGCTACCTCTTCCGCCCACAGCTAAGTCTCCGTACACTAGTAGAATGCCACTACCTGTCTCCGCAGTAACGACATAGCCAGTACGAGTAGTGTATAGGGAGACAGCCTCGTGGGGACACGCGTGTACGCAAGCTCCACAACCTTCGCAGAGGATAGGATCTATGTGTACACGGTGACTATTGACGTGAATGGCCCCGAAGTGGCAAACTTCAGCGCAGCGTAAGCATCTTACACATTTCTCGGCATCGATAACCGCCTTTCTAGATTCGTGGACCTCT
>QMWL02000016.1 GCA_003661605.2 archaeon | reverse complement strand
TGTAGTGAGAAGCTCGGTTAAAGCCTCCTTCGATACTGATAGGGGGTCTAACGTGACTGCCGCTGGCGGTGAATAGATTCTCCCTGGTGCAATTACACGGTCTCGAAAGCGCTTTGCCTCAGAGCAAGCCAGTATCCGGTTTTCCTCATTGACTAGAACCAAGCTACCTCTCGGAAGCAATTCGCACATGAGACGGTATCGCTGCTCTCTTCGCCTAAAGGAGAAGACTACAAGCCGTTCAAACCCTACTTGCTCTACACCCTCTACACGACTGCCACGGATATACCGTCTAGCTGCGCGTGCAAAAGAAGGAAGTTCTCTCTCCTTTCGAACTTCGTACTCAGTTGGGTACATTGTGTACCCTGGCTCTATTACGACATCTACGCGATCTCTTTCGGCTGTTCGAAATCTAAACAGATACCCCTCTTCAACCAGTCCGTAGATATTGTCGAGCCATCCTCCGAGAAGCCTGTTGTAAAGGTACTCGGTTACGATGCGCAGTTCTAGGCTTGAGATGGAATCCTTCAAAAGCAGAGAAGGAAACGCTGGGTGTCGGAAGAGAAAGTAAAGAAGGTCCTGTACTGGACTCGCATGGGGCTAGGTGCGGCGTTAGGTGCTCTCGTTGCGATTATCCCCATATCGAACCCGCTACGTGTCCTGTGGATTGCTATGCTTGTATACATACTATCAATGGCAATTGCCGATTTTGTCCTGCTACGAAAACGCCTCGTTCTTCCAGGTCAAACGCATAAGCTTTGGGCGACAGGGCTCTTTGCCTACATTGCATCATTTCTCTTCTTCTCTACGGTAGTCTATACTGCTCTCAGAGGTTTTCCCTAGGTATCTACATAGCGCGATGCATAGGCTTGCCGCAACGACACCGCGATCCTCATCAGGTAGTCTTAACTGGCTGTATGTCTCGAGCAGACCCTTAACCGCTTTAGCTGCATCTTCAGGGCTGTTAATACGCACAAGCGCAAAATCCTTTCGAGGTTGTAGTCGTTCTGGCGTTTCGACGTGACGTGTTAGCGTATCTAGGAAGGCATCAGCAAAACGATCTCCTTCCACGCTTCTCAGTTGCTCGGCTATCTGCTCGTAGTCGAGTTCCCCACCCTCCGCTAAACGGATACTTACTTCCCAGACTACTTGTGCTAGCTGAGGTCCGAGTATCTGCGATAAGCTCTCCGACGAAATCACACTATTACTTTTTCTCGACGTCTTCGATTCCTCGGTCCGTAATGCAGAACATCGTCTCCCTTTCAGGGAGCGCAGGCGCCGACGTAAGTCGCGCATAGCGCACATTTCGAGGCGCTTTTCGAAGGAATACACGATACTTATTGATGTGCTTTAAGACATGCCCTCCCACCGAATCGGTAGAGTTGTAAATGCCAACGTATGGCGGTGTTCCGGTAGGCTTGCTCATCACCTGATTTGTAACCACAACGGGAATGTTGTGTGCTCTGGCTATCTTTTGGAGCAGCAGCAAGTGCTGGCATAGCTTCTGCTGTCGCTGTGCTAGGTTTTCACGACCCGGGAATTCACTCCGGAAGTGGAGAATCACCGAGTCCACAATGACTAGCTTGACTCCTTCCTCTGTGATGAACCTATCAAGATGCCTGCGCACAAACGTGGTTTGCTCTTCCACGCTGCTAACTTCCACGAAGAGAACGTTATCTAGAACACCATTCGGATCGAGTTCGAACCGCTCAGCTATCTGCCGAATTCTACTGGGAGAGAAGCTACCCTCCGTGTCTATGTATAGAACGCGTGTATCTTCTCCAAATCCTCCTCTATCCTCAGGCAGTTGTGCGGTAACCGCAAGCTGATGACAGATTTGGGACTTACCTGTATTAAACTCTCCGTAGAATTCCGTAATGCCCATACTCTCAATACCACCGCCAAGTATATCGTCTAACCCTGAGCACCCAGTGGTTAGCCGTCGCACTCCTCCAAGAAGCTTCTCATACTGAAGTGCTGTCATAACGCGAAACTCCCCACCACGAACAGCGTCTAAGATCCGTCTAGCAGTCTGCTCCCCCACTCCTGCGCTCACCAGGTCCGCGATCGAGGATAACCGCAGTAGCTCTACGCTTGCAATACCATATTCTCGTAGTTTTTGGGCAATAGCTGTGCCTATTCCTGGTACATCCTCTAAACGCATATATCGTGCGGGTACCGGTCTAAGCGATGGTTCTCGTCGTTCAGGTGCCTTCTCCTTCGCTTCTTCGGCTGTCTTTCTGCGTTTTCCAGTCATATTCCTAGCATTCGTGAGAGGGTGACAATAATAGGTATTATCCACGGTACCTCAACAAATTCACGGGAGGTGTCCGAAAGTGAACAAGCTATATCTTCTACTTACAGAGCCGTGACCTTGCCCGCCGAAGAGCACTATGAGATCGTAAAGAACGCTGTCGTTGAAGCACTACGCCTTGCAGTTACACGCGTTCCATCTGATGTAGAAGCCGCGCTAAAAGCCGCTCGAGACCGTGAGGAAAGCGATCTTGCGCGCAATGTACTGGATACGATTCTTCAGAACATCAAGATAGGAAAACAGCAAAGCAGACCGATCTGTCAAGACACTGGTCTCATCGGCTACTACATCCTTCTAGGTCGTAATTTCCCTCTAAACTTTGACCTGCGTCGCTGTCTTATTGAAGCAACTCGTGAAGCTACGCAGCGCATCCCTCTTCGTCCTAACGCTGTTCACCCCTTTACCAACAGGAACTCCGGTGATAATACTGGTGAGCACATCCCCCACATATACCTACGTTTGGTCGATGGTGACACTCTATCCATTCTTGTTGTACCGAAAGGTGGTGGATCAGAAAATATGACGCGCTTTGCGATGCTAACTCCTGCTAAAGGAATTCGTGGCATTAAGGAGTTTGTTCTAGAAACAATCGCGCGCGCTGCTGGGAAGCCCTGTCCTCCAAATATTGTAGGTGTAGGAGTCGGGGGTACTGCAGACGAAGCGATGCTACTGGCGAAAACAGCAGTTCTACTTCCCGTAGGATATCGAAACCCCGACCCTCAGATAGCGGAAATTGAGGAAGAGCTTCTCTCCCTAGCGAACCAGCTTGGCATTGGACCTGGAGGTCTCGGTGGTAGCACAACCTTGCTAGATCTTCACATCAAGTTTGCACACCGACATCCAGCAAGCTTGCCCGTTGCCGTAAGCTACCAGTGCTGGGCAGCGCGACAACATGGTGTTATCATCAGTAGCGGATACCACGTCGAATATCGTGAACATATCTTGCTGTAGCCATGACAGAATACCACTTCACTACACCAATCCGTGAGGAGGATGTTCGTAAATTACGTATCGGTGATCGCGTATTCGTCACAGGCACCGTAGTTACCGCACGAGATCAGGCTCATCGTCGCGCTCTCCAGCTCCTTGCTGAAGGAAAGCCACTACCCGTCGATCTTCAGGGAGGTGTCATCTACCACTGTGGTCCTGTAGTCCGTCGCATGGATGACCGCTGGGAAGTGGTTGCCGCTGGACCAACGACTAGTGCACGTATGGAGAGCCTCGAGTACGACTTCATCGCTAAGACGGGAGTGCGCATTGTTGTAGGGAAAGGTGGTATGGGAGCAAAAACCGCAGAAGCTGCACAAAAGTTTGGAGCAGTGTACTGTGAGTTTATCGGGGGTGTTGGTGTACTCGCAGCTAACGCCATCAAAGAAGTTGAGCGCGTTGAGTGGCTTGATCTTGGCATACCTGAGGCCCTATGGGTCCTTCGCGTTGAGCGCTTCGGTCCTCTGATAGTGTGCATCGACTCGACGGGTCGTAACTATCACCAAGAGCTCGCCGAATCGATCAACAAGCGCTTTCAGGAGATTATTCAGAAGCTGTAGAGGAAGCTACTGCTACGCTTTTATTTTTACTTAAGACCGTTCGGAGAGATGAGCAGTTTAGCTGAACAGGCTGCCGAATTGCATCGGAAGTATCGTGGGAAGATCGAGGTGATTCCCAAAGTTCCGGCCTTTACGCGCGAGGACCTTACTCTCACCTACACGCCTGGAGTCGCTTACCCATCTAAGGAGATAGCTCGAAACAAGGACCTTGTCTTCGAGTACACAAACCGAGGGAACACCGTAGCTGTTATGTCTGATGGGACGCGAGTACTCGGACTCGGCGACATCGGTCCCGAAGCTGCACTACCTGTAATGGAGGGAAAGGCATTACTGTTCAAGGTCTATGGTGGTGTTGACGCGATCCCTATATGCGTAGCTACGATGGACGTAAACG
This sequence comes from archaeon, assembly GCA_003661605.2. GTDB lineage: Archaea > Thermoproteota > QMWL01 > QMWL01 > QMWL01 > QMWL01. The sequence continues at coordinate 6,289 of QMWL02000016.1, read as the reverse complement.
AATTCTGTAAAATCGCCAAGTACCTTGAACCCTGCCTCGGTGGGATAAACCTCGAAGACATCGCCTCTCCAAAGTGCTTCGAGATAGAAGAGCGGCTCAAACAGGAACTTGATATCCCAGTATTCCACGATGACCAGCATGGAACGGCGGTTGTCGCACTTGCGGGTCTTCTTAACGCGCTTAAGCTAGTCGATAAACATCTTGAAGACGTACGCATCCTTATCGCTGGAGCAGGAGCTGCCGGGCGTGCAATCGCGCTCTTCCTCCTATCTGCTGGTGCGCGTGGTGAAAACATGCTCATTGCTGATAGCGCGGGGTTGCTCTACCAAGGAAGAACGGAGCGTATGAACCGTTGGAAGGAGAATCTGGCTAACGCAACAAACCCGGAGTGCAAGAAAGGTCCCTGGGAGGAGCACCTGAAAGACATCGATGTCTTCATCGGTGTAACTGGAGTCCCAGGCTGCTTCCCCTTAAACAGGATAAAGGAGATGGCCCGCGATCCAATCCTCTTCACACTAACGAACCCAATACCTGAGATCATGCCTCCTGAACCCACCGAAGAACCCATGTATTACATCAAGCTAGCTAAGGAGCACGGTGCACGTGTAATCGCAACAGGTCGCTCCGATCTTCCCAATCAGATTAACAACCTGTTAGGCTTTCCTGCGATCTTCCGAGGAGCCCTTGATGTGCGTGCGCGTGACATTAACGAGGCTATGAAGAAAGCCGCAGCAGAAGCTATTGCTAGTCTTGTAAGCGAAGAAGAGCTTTCTGAAGATTACATAATTCCACGCCCCTATGATCTTCGCTATGTTCCTGCAGAGGCGATGGCTGTTGCGCGTGCAGCGATGGAAAGCGGAGTAGCGAGGATACAGGTAGATCCGCGGCGGGTATATGAGCACGCTGAAGCCATCGTGAAGCGGGCTCACGAGCTGATGAAGTTCGTTACTAAGCTGCCTCCTGCTGGTGTCCTCTAAACTACGCCACGTGGTAGAGCCTAGCCCGGGAGAGCTTCTTTCCTTTCTAAAGGACGCACTCGCTCATCGAGCATTCATTCTCTTAATCGCTAAGTGTAGCGTTAGCTACTATGGACGATCCAGGACGGAGCTAGGTTCAGGCGATCGCTTAATCGTAATCAAGGAGGATGGGTCTTTTCTCGTACACTCTAAAACCGGGTACGCCCCTGTTAACTGGCAGCCCTCTGGCGCTCGTGTTACCGCATACCTTAGTGCAGATGGTCGCGTAATCGTTGAAGCAACCCGTGCGCAACCTTACGAACGGGTTCGTGTTTTCATTGAACACGCCTATCTCGCTGCAGCAGGCACTCTGAAGGAACCACCAGCCCCTCTCGTTTCACTAACAGAGGAGGATCTTCGCACTGCTATTCTGATAGACCCTGATATGGTGGAACCCGGCATACACTTCGGCACTATTGAATGGCCAGTAGGTGTTGGTCGCGCCGATATCGTGGGTCGGGATCGATCAGGAACGGTAGTCGTTGTTGAAGTAAAGCGTGAATGCGATCGCTCTGGTGCAGAACAGCTGTGGCGATACCTAACTAAGTTGCACGAATACGGAGTGAGCGCTCGTGGAATACTCGTTGCCTTCTCGTTCACACACGAAGCACGTCGGTTCGCGCGCGCACGACGTATCAAGTGCGTAGCAGTCTCTCCAAAGAGAGTTATGACAATCTTAGAGCGATGGAGGAGGTCTCCAGGAAGAAGGACATTCAGCAGTGGTTTAACCTAACTGCTAGTGGCTATATCGAACTGCACGGTGATGAACAAGTTCAGAAGATACGGGAAATTCTCTCTATCCTACCACGCGTTCGTGGGCTTGTAGTAGACATCGGGTGCGGTCCTGGATTTTTAGCAAAGCATGGGTGCTTTGACGCGCTAATTGGGGTTGATCTATCTGTAGAACTTCTACGCATAGCCCTTAGCAAAGCTCGCCTTCACACAGGGTACGTTTGCGCGGATGCTGAGATTCTTCCACTTCGCTCCTCTATCGCCTCCTGCGCGTTTGCAGTCACGCTACTTAGTGTCACTCCGAACCCCATGCGGTGTATAGAAGAGATGCTGCGAGTTTTACGACCAGGCGGGCTTCTAGTAATTACCTGCTTCAGAAACGACCTTCCTCACGTGCTCCAGGCCCTTCTTCTCAGAACCCATCGAGTAAGGGTAGTTGACCCTGGTTGGGGTTCAGAGGTTATTCTTCTGTGCCGCCGCACTCTTGCATAAGCCACGGCTGCAGCTCTCGATGTAGTGCATAGGTATCTAGTACCTCACCATCTCTTAGAACGAGAAGCGTATCTCCAGAAAGTGCTCCTACAAGAGCGTAGTCAGTGTAAAACCGGGCGAACTCCAGAAACACCGCCTCTAGACATAAACTGCGTTCCTCAAAGAACCGCCTTAGTGCGGCATAGCTCCTCATAGCACGCCGCTTTAAAGACTCAAGCACATGCGGGGGCAAACCACCAGGTTCTACGAGATCGATGCTTTCATCCTTAATCAGAAATGCCGCACGAGGCGGCTCAACAGCTTCAACCTCCAAAGTACATCCGCGCGGCGGTTCTCCTTTCTTCACGAACGTTATTACCCCCTCTTTCTCTATCAGTAGCATCAGCCAGTAGGTTAGCCGCGCAGCTAAAGCGCCCTTACCTGCGACAACCCGATCCGGTTTCTTCGCTAGCTTCCCCGACTCATAGTCGAGAAACTGGCAGACCACTCGCGGCGGTTTCACCTCGATTCTATACCACGGTCGGTCGAGCAATAGCTTACACCTAAATCGGACGCTTTTAGTGTTGGCGTGGAACCCGCAGAACGCCTTGCAGCCGTCATTCGAGAAGGTCGAGTACATGAGGCAATGGACGCAGCTCTCGAGCTTGCAGCTCGATACGCGCCTCAAACACTACAGTCTCTCATCTACGACGCACTCATACATCCATTCCTTAGCATCTTAGAGAACTACTCTGCGGGTTCCAAGTCTCGTATCGAAATGGCTGCGTCAGCGATGGCCCTCTGTGAAGCGGTTTCCATCCTTCACGATCAGATTGCTAGACGAAACGTACACTGCCTCATTGTACGTGTAGGTCCTCTCCTCGACGACCTCGTAGAACTTGTTGCTGAGGCACTTGGATACTGCATCGCCTTCGCAGTAAAAACAGAGGACTTCAGTAAGCAGTTGCTCGAGAAAGTAGCATCTGATAAGCAGCTCGCTGTAATCATCGTAGTCGGTGATGCAGAGGACTGGCTTCAAATCACGGAGGTGAGCAATGCACTCTCCTCAGCGCGGAGCGATGTTCGCGTATTTGCTCTCGCGCCTAAGGCTGACAAGTCCAGGATCGAAGTGAGGGAGCTCTTAGATTACGCCCGATCGCGGTGGGTACGATGAGCCGCGTTGTTGACAACTTTACTGCAGTCCTAGACCTACGCGAGCCCCAATACCTACCTACCGTGCTCTCCCTTGTTAACACACCTGAAGGAGATCCGCTCGAGTTCGTGGCAAATCTCCTAGAACGGTTGAAAACGGCAATACCTGTTTGTGATGCATTTCTTGCAGTAGAGTTCTCACAGCCGTTTAGCACCATTGCCGAACTATCGGCTTTAGGCTGCGAAGTTGTCCTCAGCAGGGGCTTCCCTCGGATTCGTGCCCGCCCAGCGACTTTACCTGATACACGCGATGTACGCGCTACCTTTACAGGCAACGAAAGCGTGGTACGCTACTTAGCCATGCTTCGCTGGCAGTGCGAGGTTCAAGGCTTCGCAATTGGTGCTGCTTGCGGTCCTCTGTCGCTTGCAGCGTATCTAATGGGTTGGTCGCGCTTACTAAGGGACATCCAGAAAAGCCTCGAGAACCTCAGGAGGATATTAGATCAGACCACGGTGATCACTGCTGAATGGGTAAGGCTTCAGGTGGAAGAAGGTGCGGCTGTCATCAGGGTATTAGAGCCGTATATCTCAAGCGAGGCATCTCCTCCCTCTGTACTGCTACAGCTTCTTGCCTCAATCCGTCAGCTCAAGGCGGAAATCCCCCTAGCACGGTACTGGATTGAGCTAACTGGTCCTCGAATTGCCGAGACCGCTAGGAACGCGAGAGCGGCAGGCGCTTCTGTAGTCTCAATGCGAAGCGATAGCTATCTCGAAACCTTCGCTGTAAAGCGCGCACTACACGGCGCAGCGGTTTTCGTTGCAACTTACGCTCTCCATCAGCTTCATACACGAGACGAGGTTGAAAAACTAGCCGCGCTACTCCGTCGCGTCATACATGCGTGCGGCTATGGAGGGGCCTTCTTCATAGACTTTGAAATCACTTCTGATACTCCAATTCAGACAATAGTTGAGATCCTCCGCTTAGTATCTTCTGAAGGTAAATACCCGATAGAGTTCCGAGTAATCTAATCGCTAACGTACCTGATCAAACGGTATACACACCACTCTCCGCACATCGTGCACGGTCCTTCTGGAACCCCTACCTTAGCGCGTAGTTCGTCAAACCGTGGCGGGTAGATAGCGTAGCGTCGCTGAGCCTCCCAGTCTAATCGTGCTCTTGCTTTGGATATCTCCAGATCTGGTCGCTGTTCTCCTCGCTTAACCAAGTCTACGGCGTGTGCTGCGATCTTCGCTGCAACAACTCCCTCAACAACTTCCTCGATGAGTGGAAGCCCGATGTGCTCGCTCGGTGTTACATAACACAAGAAGTCAGCACCGTGAAGGGCGGCAATAGCCCCTCCTATTGCTGCAGCTATGTGATCATATCCTGCTGCAACATCTGTTACAAGCGGACCGAGAACGTACAAAGGTGCATGATAACAGACCTCTTTGATTCTTCGGATATGCTCTGGAATTTTATCGATCGGGACATGCCCTGGACCTTCCACCATCGCTTGCACACCCGCCTCCCGACAGCGTTTCACTAACTGCGCAACTGTATGTACTTCCATCATCTGAAGCTCGTCCTCCGCATCCAAAATTGATCCGGGTCGCAACCCATCTCCTATACTAATCGTAACCTCGTACTCTTTCAAAATGTCTAGGAGATTGTCAAAGTACGCATAGTACGGGTTCTCCTTCCCGTTTTTTGCCATCCATGCTAGCGTCATACACCCTCCTCGACTAACGACCCCTGCAACTCGAGGAACGCGACGGACCCTCTCCAAGCTCTCGTATGTAACTCCTGCATGAATCGTCATGAAGTCAACACCTTCCTTTGCTTGCTCTTCAACAACGTTCAACCACTCGTCCTCGGAGGAATCGACACCTGCTCCTATAGCAAATACCTGATAGATCGGCACCGTACCAACGGGAACAGAAACCGCTTCCAGAATCCTTCTTCGTATATTTCTGAGATCCTTGCTCGTACTCAGATCCATAACCGTGTCTGCCCCAGCTTCAACAGCTGCACGTGCCTTACGTACCTCTAGATCCAGATCTGAGAGAAACGGTGAACTACCCACATTCGCATTGACCTTAACTCTCAATCCCTCACCAATACCTACTGGGCTTACCTTCCGCCTCCCACTAGACGACTTGAGTATCACCACCCGACCTTCTGCTACCAATCGCGCAAGCTTCGTTGCTTCAACACCCTCTACACGCGCAACATGCTCTATCTCCTCCGAAAGCACACCTTGTCGCGCAAGCTCCATTCGGGTAGGCACGACGGTAGAGCCCTATGCACCCTTCTTTAAGTATTCCTTCAGGAACACTCCAAACATTTAAACGAAGAACAATGCCACCCTCCCGTGCCACTACGTCCACCTCCCTATACAAAGCCGCTTCGCGTTCTACAACGGTATCTAAACACCGAAGTTATCGTTCGGCTCAAAAGCGGAACCGAATATCGTGGTGTTATGGTTCACATGGACTCCTTCATGAACATGGTGCTGAAGAACGCGATCGAGGTTCAGAGAGGCGAACCCGTGATCAACTACGGTACTCTAATTCTTCGCGGTAACAATGTGCTCTACATCCAACTTCCCGCCTACGTACCTACCGAAGAATGAAACTGTCTTATCTCCAGATAGAAAAGATCCCAGGTCCTGGCGTTGAAGACCTTCGTGTTGAGATCGTTGAGCGAAAGGGCTTAGGACACCCTGATTACATCGCGGATGCCGCTTGCGAAGCAGTAAGCCGTGCGCTCTCCCTCTATTATCTCGAAAACTTCGGAACTATTCTTCACCACAACGTCGACAAGGGGCTTCTAGTTGGCGGTCGTGCTGCTCCTAAGTTCGCAAAAGACGACAAAGGAGGTGGTCGCGTTTTAGAACCGATAGAGATCATTGTAGCTG
>QMWL02000015.1 GCA_003661605.2 archaeon | reverse complement strand
GTACTTGCTAAAAGCGGGTAATATGCTTGTTGAACTACCAGGACCTGAGCGGTTAGCGCAACCAGCTGAGGACCCTGAAGCTCTATTCCGACTGAATGGTTACTATCTGCCTTTTGACTAAGTGATGCACAATCTAAGGATCTTCACCCGCATCGGAGCTGATGGCAACGCTAGCTTTCTAACCTACTTTGAGGTTATGAACGTCAAAGAGGAGCCTATCGAGCACCTTCCCCTCGAACTCGGAACCACCACCTTCTTCGGTGCTCCTGAGTACACGGGATTAAGCGCTGTGGACGACTTCGGCTTGATTAAGCTTGCGGTAACAGACGCCTATCGGGGAACGGCGGTTGCACGCCTATCAGTTCCGATACAGATAGGGGAAGTACGACGGATCAATGTTCGGTTTCAACGCCCCAAAGCATTAGCGTGGACACTCCGGCGGGATCGCGCGACGTTTATGTACCAGGTACGCGTGCCAACTGCCTGTGAGGCGTTTACCGTTCAGATAACGATCGATAGCTCGTTAAACGTAGAGAAGATCACAGTACACCGACTGGTGAGGGAGGGAGGAGAGAAGCAAGCAGTAACTGAGCTTACGCCCCGGCGCGTAGGTCGAGATCTCGTCGCAATGCATACAGTATCCAATCCAGTACCCGGGTTAATCTATGAGTACACAGTAACGGTGAAGGGAAGCATTGAGTCCAGCGGTTAGGGTCGTAGGTCTTCGTAGCGTACGCCTTCCCAGTACGGATGGAGACCTCCAGCTTGTAACAGCTCTTGTTAAGCACCTGGATGCCGTTCGGGAGCTTATTGCTGGTAAAAGCGTAGCAGAGGCAGCTTCTACGCTTGGAGTTACTCCGCAGCGCTTAGAGGCTGCGCTAGAGCCACTAATAAGCGCGGGTGTTTTAGCGCGCGAGGAGGAGGGTCTTCAAGTGCGATCTGGCGGGATTCGCGTACAGCTGGTGAGTCGACGGGCTCTTCGGATTGATTGGCTTAAGACATACTTACAGCTTCTTCGAAGCCTACCAGGAACGACTCGCTGGATACGTTTGTGGTTACGCTATCGGGTTCGTATCGATGAGGAGGGTGGCGCACGTACAGTAAGCGACTGGATCTTCGTCAACGGTAGCTCTGAAGAAAGGGAGAAGCTTGTGCGGGAGTTTAAGAATGGAGGAGCAAGAGTGCGTGATATTCGCGCTTATGATGCGGAGGGCGAGTTACCCCTTGAAGTAGAGGAGATCAGCGAGGATCTAATTCGTGTAGTGGTTCATGCACGCCAACCAGTACCGCCAGGAGGGCTCTTTCGACACACCCTCGAGTACTACTGGCCGGAGGACGCTAAGCGTATCGACGAGAAAACGTGGTTATATCTCTTGGGGCTGAGCACTTCCGATATATGGGGGGTGGTGGAGGCGGATGTTTTGTTGCCACCAGGCGCTCGCATCGTGGCTGCGGAAAGCATTAGACGGCATCTCTTCGAGGACTTCGAAGTACCAGAGGGCTTGGTGGTGAAGGTCCATCGGGATCCTAAGGAGCCACGAGTTGTCGTATTAGGAGAAAGGCTACAGCCCGGGTGGAAGTATCTCGTCCGTATTCAATATTCGCTCTAACATGTGTAGCAGGGTGTTCCTTAGAGGAGAGCAGGCGCTTAGGGTTCCGGTTCGCGAACTTCCCTCTCTTGACAAGCTGCTTACTGCACCACAGAAGGGGAGCGGAGCGTTTCTAATCAGGATCGTAAAGCGAAGGAGGAAGATTATCGACTGGCAGCAGGCACTTCTTTGCATGATCAGAGCGCTTCCGGGAGTGACTCGATGGGTGCGCTTGTATCTGAAAGTGCGTAATGAAATCCTGTCAAACGGCGATGTGCGATCCCAGGAGCATTGGGTGTTGGTGAACGCGAGTAGCGAAACACGCACGCACCTAGTGAGAGAGTACGCAGATGGAGGAGGAGAAGTGCACGATGTGCGTGCATACGATGAGGAGGGGGAGCTCCCGCTTCTTGTCGAACGAATTGGCAGGGACATCGTACGGTTTTCGATCGGGTTCCGTAGGCGGGTTCGACCGGGGGGAGTTGTGCGCTTTTTCTTCGAGTACACGTGGCCTCGGGACGCAACACCTCTTGGAGATGGAAGGTGGGAGTACTATGTGGGGAAGTCTACAGCAGATGTATGGGGATTTACGGAAGAAGAATACTGGCTTCCACAAGGCGCTAAGCTCATTGAGGTACGAAACTGGTGCTATCACCTTCATGACCCCGAGGTCCGTGAGGAGGATGTGATCCCCATTAGGGTCCTGAAAAACGATCGTGTTGTTTTGCAAGCTAAGCTAGAACGCCCTCTTCCAGGTCGTATGTACGTGATTCATATCATATACGAGCTACCGAAGTAGAACGCTTAATTAAGGGGTTCCTGTAGCGAAGCGGATATGGTAGTACGTGTGCGAAGTGAAGCAGAGTTTGAGCAGCTACTTAGCCGTCACGAATGGGTAGTTGTCGACTTCTGGGCAGAGTGGTGTCCCCCCTGTATCGTATTTGAACCCGTTTTCGAGGACGTTTCAAAGGAGTTCCCCGGTGTTGTTTTTGCAAGAGTTAACGTTGATGAGGTTCCTCGTTTAGCCAGTCGGTACAGTGTTATGGCGATCCCTATGGTGTTGCTCTTCCACAAGGGCAATCCTGTAGACGGATTTCTCGGATATAAGGACCATAAAGCCTTACGCGCCTTTCTTAGCCAGCATATTAGCGGCAAAGGCAATTATACTGCATAAGTGAAGCCTGAGCTATGCCAGAGCTAGGTAGGTCACTAACCAACCTACTGCCGTTAGTAATTGCCCTCATCTGCGTAGCAGGATACGCTACGTTCGCGTTCCTTGCACTACCGCCTTACGGAAAAGGTCCCTTTACCGTACCGCTCTGGATTGTCCTCTCCCCCATCATTTACGCTACTATTGCTACCGCGGCGGTTGTTGGTGGTTATGTTATAGGGGACTTCCTATCAGACCGTGTTCTCGGTATAGGAGCAGATACAGCGCGCATAGCCATAATCGTTAGTGGAATAGGCGTAGCAGTCTTCGCGGCGCTTCTGGCAGTCATGTGGGATATGATTAGCGGAGTTTTCGGCATCGCAGCGACAGTTGTTGCAGTCGTAGTCGCTTGGTGGTGGGACTATAGTCGCATTGAGGGAGTTGGTATAGCATTAGCGGTAGGAGGGCTCATCTTCGCGGTCCTCTATTCGCAACTCTTCCTGCTGTTCCCATACTATATTACTGCTCCAATTATTATAGGAGCGCTCGTCGCTTTCGCTGTCGCTGCACTACTGGTTCGAGAAGCACGCGATCTCCGCAACCCACTTACCATAGGTCTTGGGGCGTTAGCGGTTATTGCACCAATCCTTGTATGGATCACCATCAGATCGGTTGCTGCATCGGCTTACTTCTTGACGATCATCGGAGTTTGGGAGTTATGCGCAGTAGCAGCGATAGCGCTGTTCTGGCCCAGCCAGTTCGTTGACGCCGATGTTAAGATAAAGGTAGGGGTTATCGTCGCCATCGTCTTAGCATTGCTCGTTGTTCCGATGTTCATTACCATGAGCACTAACTACGTCCTCGTTTCAACTACGTACTATGAAGCAATAACGGTCGACTACACTTGGGAGTATTTGGGACGAATATGTTTTACAAACGAGTTTAGCGGGGTACCCCTAGGCGCTTATGGAGCGATTGCAGCAGTACTCGGTGTGCTTATCGGCATCGTTCTACATCTATGGGATAAGGCAACTACAGTACTGCCAGGCGACCCCAGCATGGTGGCAGGGGCGATCTTCTCCTTATTAGCGGCAATCCTCGCGCTTTCCCTGTTCCGAGGCTTTGAACCCTTACTCTTCCTAGGGTTTGCGATTTCACTTATACTGCTTATGGGGGCTGTGCGATCAGGAGCGGCGGTTCGTCCAATAGCTAGAGCACCCATCTCACCGCTCATACCACCGCGACCTCCTCTTCGTCCGCCAGCGCCAGGGTAGGCTGTTTGTTTTCGAAAAACCGTTAAACCTTACGAAAAGAGAGGGTTAAGTCGTGAGCTTAGTAGCGTACGGTTATGCCCTGCGGGAGCGCATAGCCCCACCGAGAGAAGCATGGCCTAAGTTTCGCTACAATACTACCAACACAGGAAGCAAGGAAAACTACGCGATTCAGAAAGGAAAGTGGGGAGAACGCATGAGTGACCATGTTTACTCAAGCCCAGCGGTAGCTGGGAATCGGATCTTTGTGGGAACGCGAGATGGGTTCGTTGTTGCCCTTGACAGAAAATCGGGTAAGGTTCGGTGGAAATCAAGGATAGGAGGTGAAGTAACCTCGAGCATCGTGGTGGCAGATGGTATGGTTTTCGCTGGATGCGCGGACGGTCGGCTCTACGTTCTCGACCAGAATAAGGGTAAGGGAGTTATCGACTTTCCGGTAGCCTCCACCGGGAAGCGGATCGTCTCGACTCCGCTCGTATACATGAAACGCATCTACATTGGAACCGATGAAGGACACTTGTACTGCATCGACTTGCTTGGACGACGCCCTCTCTGGCGCATCCATACAGGGGGAGAGATTTGGTCTAGCCCAGCTATTGCGTATGGACGCCTCTTTTTCGGAAGCAATGACAGCGTACTCTACTGTGTTGATGCACTTACAGGTGACCCACTTTGGGGGAAAGAGACAAAGGATGCTGTAGTTAGCAGCCCGGCGGTTGTAAATGGGAGGGTCTTCTTTGGAGGCTTCGATGGCTATATGTACTGCCTGACAGCGGGTCGTGGTGAGGAGGTCTGGTACAGGGATTTGGGAGCTGCAATCTACAGCAGCCCTGCTGTAGTAGGAGGTCGGGTTTACATCTGCTGTAACGATGGATCGGTCTACTGTCTTAACGCGAGTACCGGAGATATCGTATGGAAGCAGAACCTAAAGGCAGAGATCTGGGCAAGTCCCGCAGTTTGCGGAGGATACGTTGTAGTAGGCGGGTTAAACGGCTACTTGCATATTTTAAGCGCCGACAACGGAGAGGTACTCTGGTCGACGCAGTTAGGTGCTCGCATCTACGGAAGCGCAGCCATCGCAGATGGCCGAATCTACATTGGAGTGTTGGGGGTGCAGAGCTTTACTATCGCTACCCCGCCTATCCCTCACTTGCTTAAAATACCAGAGGAAGCTTTTCTGGCGCGCGTGGCAGACGAGGAACTGTATTGCGGGAACTACTCGTCTGCAGTAGCAGCCTACGCAAGCGGAGCATACCTGGCATCGCGTACGAAGCGTGATCCTAAACCCTATCTAGACAAGCTGTGGAAGACGCTGAGTACCCTTCTTTCACTTATGGCGTTAATCGGCGGTACTCAAGAAGCGGCAGCGCGCGCTAACGATGTACTCAGAGATCTGCGGCGTGCTTATAAACTGAAAGTGAAGCCTCCTGATCACTTTGTAAACCTTACAACGATGCTCCAGCGAGGTGATAACGCTGCGGTTTCTCTAGCTCTGGAGCAGGATGAGTACCTGCAACACTTACTGCAAGACATAGCTAACATGTTTGCAGATCCCCGATACGGGATTAAAGAACTGAACCTAACGCGCGTTGCGGGAGATCTGGGAGTAAACGAGCAAGCGCTCACCTGGATCTTCATCAAGCTTCGTGCGGAAGGCAAGCTTCCCGGGGAGTTCCAGAAGCGTGCAGACGGTCTGTACTTCGTGTATCAGGAGGGCTAGGCAGTAAGCGCAATCAGCACTCCGAATATAGCTGCGGCGGTTGCGTAAGTGAGTGCAATTTGGGGACTTAGGTAAATCCAAAGTGTGGATGCTATCGTGTTAGCTGTGAAGGAAGCGATGCCTGCCCCAAGGTAGTAGGCGCCGATGCTGGTACCTATGGCTTCTTCTGGAGCTCGAGATGCTGCAAAAGCACGGAGCTGTCCTTCGCAGAATCCGTAGGAGAGACCGAAGAGTACGAAAGCAAGCGGGACGAGGACGAGCGGGTTAGCGGCTGCAAAAACTAATGTTATGTAGGAGAGAGCTGCCCAACCAATTCCGATGGCTAGTACTCTGTTAATACCGATTCGGTCGGCGAGGACTCCAGCGGGAGCGGAGGAGAGCGCGTAGATTGCATTGAATAACACATAGAATCCTATCGGGGACAGAACTCCAAAGCCTAGTTCAAAGGCGCGTGCGATTAGGAATAATGCGGAGAGGTGACCGAGTGAAAGTCCTATCGTGATGAGGAGGATCTTGAGGACGGGTCGTTGAAGGAGGGCAGATGGGGGAAGTCGTTGTTTTACCTCCATTGGTGGTTCGTGAACGAAGGCTAGGAGGAGGGTTAGCGCAACTCCACCAGGTAGTAGCGTTAGGAGGTACAGAGTTCGGAAGCCGAACAGACTGAGAAGTGGGATAGCGATCAGAGGTCCGATTAACGCACCAGCGGTATCGAGTGCGCGATGTATGCCAAAGGACTTGCCGAGGGCGTCTCCTGCAGCGGATGCGATGAGTGCGTCTCGTGGGGCGGTTCGTGCGCCTTTACCAACACGGTCTACAGAGCGAAGAAGTAGGACATCAGTAGCTGAGGACGCGGCAGCAAAGCAGGGGCGTGTAACAGCGGATATTGCATAGCCTAGCGCTATGATCGGTTTGCGTTTTCGCAGTTGATCGGATACCGCTCCAAAAACAGCCTTCAGAATGTTACTTACTAGGTCTGCTATCCCCTCAACCACTCCGATAAATGCAGCAGCAACCGCGAGTTCTACGGCTAAGAATTGGGGGAGGGTTGAAGCAACCATCTCGCCACTAACGTCGGTTAGCAGACTTACTAGTCCCAGGACAAGCACAACCTTGGGGATGCTACTAGAGGTGCGTTTGTGCAAAGAGTGGGCTGTGGGATGCGAGGGCTTATGAGGCTTGAGCGAGAGGGCGGTGTGGAGGTGTGGCAGCGTAGCGTAGACGCAGCTAAGGCTGCTTTACAGAACTTGCTAAGTATGGGGGGAGAAGATCGTCTTTTAGTCATTTACGATGATCCACTAGAGAGAATTGCAAAGGCGTTTTTTGAAGCAGGACAGCAGCTGGGAAGCGCACAGTTACTATCCTTCTTCCCGGACTTGGAGGATCGAGCCACCTGTTTGGGACGGCTGGTTCAAAATCTCGAAAGCTACGGTCCTACGGTAGCGGTCACCGCGTTTCGCGACCTGCCTGGCGAGACCACGTTCCGTATCGCAGCTTTAGAAACGCTTGCCGAATTTGGTCTTCGGGTAGGACACATGCCCGGTGTACGCTATGAGTGGTTGGTTGAGGGGCCGCTTGCGCTCACCCACGAGGAGTATCAGGATCTTGCAGCAAAGGCAAGAGCGCTGATGGAGCGTCTCGAAAGCGTACGACGCTTGCACATAGCGAATCCAGATGGAACTGAGTTCAGCTGCATAGTAGAGGGGCGTCAATGGAGGTCGGACTGCGTTCCTGGAGCTAGCTGGATGATCAACCTCCCTGTTGGAGAGATATATATCGCGCCTATCGAGCGAAGCGCAGAAGGTAAGGTGGTGGTGCGAGGGACGATTGGAGGAGTTGGCGTTCCAAAAGCGCCTGTTGTTATCGAAGTCAAGAATGGTCAGATGGTTAGCGTATCTTCAGAGGATGAAGAGTTTAGGAGAAAGGTTCAGATAGTCCTTACAGTTGACGAGGGTGCAAGATGGCTGGGAGAGGTGGGAATCGGACTAAACCCACGTGCATCACCTTTTGCAGACAAAATGCTAGAAGCGGAGAAAGCAGCCGGAACAATGCACGTGGCGTTTGGATACAACCGGCTTTTTGGTGGTCGAATTAGAAGCAAAATGCACAACGACATGGTGCTTCTCGAGCCGACTTTAGAAGCGGATGGGGAGGAGATTTTGAAGGACGGTAAACTGCGTCTTTAAGATGACTTCAGAGAGCGCCATCCACGGGGCGCTCACAGCGCTTCGTTGCATTCTCCAACTGACGCGCCGCGATAGAGTGATGATTGTATGTGATGAAGAGCTACTTTCGCTGGGAAGTGTGTTTCAGCGTGCGTCGATACAGATAACACCCACTACAGTCATGATGCTGCTTGCTCAGAGGCATAAGCGTACGGAGCAGTTGGCGATAATTGAGGAGATGATGGAAGCGTACCGTCCTGTGGTAGCTGTCAATATCTTGCGAGTATCTGCGGAGGATACTCCCTTCCGAATCCGGCTTCTCACGCTTGAGCACGATGTGGGATGTCGTGTAGGCCACATGCCGGGACCCCGATACGAGTGGCTGGTTGAAGGACCGCTAGCGTTGAGCGATGAGGACTATGAGGATATCATGAAGCGCGCAGATAGCATTCTCCAACGAGTTTCGGGAAAGCGGGAGGTCCGCATCACAACACCAGATGGAACAGACTTTCGATTCGAGCTAGACACCAGCCGCCCATGGAAAACGGATTGCATTCCTGGTATGGATTGGTTCGTAAACCTACCTGTTGGCGAGGTCTTTACAGCGCCGATAGAGGAGAGCGGTGAAGGTGTGCTCGTAGTGCGAGGAGCTATCGGGGACCTCGGTACACCACCTTCACCGCTTCGCCTCTACGTCCGCGAGGGAAGGGTCGAGCGCGTACTCTGTGAGGATCGAGGTTTTGCTAAACGCGTATGGGATGTTTTGAACTATGATGAAGGATCGAGACTACTAGGGGAGTTTGGCATCGGACTAAACCCACACGCATCGCCGTTTTCAGACAGCATGTTGGAGGCAGAGAAAGCAGCAAACACCATCCACATCGCCTTCGGGTATAACGCATCCTTCAAGGGAAAGAACAACAGCGAAATGCACCGTGACTTCCTCGTGCTCAACCCTCGCGTAGAGCTAGAGGGAGAACCTTTACCTACGGCACTTTATCGCCGCTAGTACCGCAATACACGCCACTAAGCTCGTTAGGAGAAGAGGTGTAGGAGAGTGCGCGCGGGGTAGGATCTTGATAGAAGCGGATGCTGAGGACGCTAAATGCGTACCTGTGCCTGGGAAGGAGACATTCACCAACCACTTTCCTGGTTTGAGAGGAGTGAATGAGTAGGTGAACTCTCCGTTGGTTACGTCTACGACGAAGGTCTTACAGATACCTGCGGGGTTTTGAAGCGAGAGAAGCACGCGAGTGTGTTGGGGAAGGTGCTCTGCTCTTACATATCCACGTACTAGGATGCAGGTACCGGTGCTGGCTGTAGATGGTACGTAGAGCGTGATGGAAGTGGGCAGAGCCACGACTTCTATAGGAGTAAGAGTAAGGGCGGCAGCATAGATAGGGGATTCGTCGCTTCTTACGATTAGAGTGTAGTTGCCTGCTGTTAGGTTGACAGTGGGTATGGTTGCTGAAAACCAGCCTGAGGCATTTGTTGAAGTCCTTATCTGGACGTGAGATAGCTGTACGGATAGGTTTGCTGATGGAACGGGCAGACCTTGATCGGAGATGAGTTGACCAAAGACGTGTATCGGGGATCCCCAGGGGACGTGGGAGGGTGAGTGGATGCGGAGAAGCGTAGGGATGGGTTCGACTGCACAGATCGTGTGAGAGGGTGTGGTGACTACGATGCTGAGACCGTATACGGCTATTCCAGAGGCGGGTTTTGAAAAGGTAAGCGTAGAGGAGATGAAGAAGGATAGAGGTTGCACTACAGTGAGTGTTCCGTTAGTCAGCCCTATGTATAGGTAGTCGGCTGCAGCTACTGCACAAACCGTTTCGTTGAGAGAGCCTATCGTTTGAAGCCCAGACTCATCGATAACGTATAGGGTTCCGTGCACCCCCACAGCAAGAACTGCTCCGTACTCCCCAGATACTGTAGGCAGTAAGGCAAAGGGAGCATCATATAACCAGTACGCCCAAGCAATACTTCCGTTCCGAGCGTAAAGCGCGTATACAAACCCGTCGGACGTAGCTAGGTAAAGGTATCCTTGAGAAAACACAATGGGTGTCGCTAGCGAAGCGGTGAACTTTGAGTGGAAGCATAAGGATCCGTTTTGCCCCCAGAAGCCGTAGATAGAGTAGTTGCACGGTACAACGATCAGCGGCTTGCCTTCAACAGCGTATGCGGTTGGGGGTTGGGTTGGTGTTGCATTCAGGTCGATGGAGTAGCTAAGGTACTCACCTGTTAGCCTGTAGAGACGGGGAGGGTTGTCTGAAACAACGTAAAGTGCGTCGCGGTATAGGAGGTAGAGAGGTGCTTGAATGCTTATCGAGAAAACAGAAGCACCTGTGGAAGCGTTCAAACAGAGCACTTTCGTACTCGTCGCGGCGTAGAGGTAGGGGGCTGAGAAGAGCAGGGATGAAGAAGAACAAGGTGCTGCTAGCTCCTGCTGCCAAAGGATCGATCCCGTTGTTAAATTGATGCAAAGCAGGCGATTGTTAGAAGACCAGATCCAAGCACGGTTGTCTGCAACTATCGGTGGTATGGTGGAGCCGGTAGAAATGTTCCACAAAATACACAAACGGTGAGGTCCAGAGTTGGGTGAGCGGCTGGTTCGCTCAGCGGAATAGAGGTACTGACTCCACGGGCTCGCAGATTGAAACTGAGGAATGCCCTGCCCGGAGGCTAATGTAAGCCTAGGGGCTAGTG
>QMWL02000014.1 GCA_003661605.2 archaeon | reverse complement strand
GACGCTGGGGCGTTAACCTAGACTACCTTGTGAAGGCGGACGCGATCGAGGTCAAGATCGGGCAAGGTGCAAAGCCCGGAATGGGTGGTCACCTACTGGGTGAGAAAGTTACTGAGGCTATCTCAAAGGTTCGTGGCCTCCCTGTGGGAACCGATGCCCTAAGCCCCGCGCGATTCTACGACGCTCTAGATAAGGACGACCTTAAGAAGATCGTCCAGATCCTCAGGGACGTTGTGGACTATGAGAAGCCGATAATCATCAAGCTAGGACCTGGTCGTATCTACAAGGATGTCAAGATCGCAGCTGAGGCGGATGTTGATGCTATCGCGATTGACGGTATGGAGGGTGGTACTGGCTGCTCGCCAGAGGTCGCGATCCAGCATGCAGGAATTCCCACGATCGGTGTTCTACCTCCTGCAGTAAAGGCCCTCAAGGATGCTGGAGTGTACGGTGACATTAAGCTCATCCTCCTCGGTGGTATCCGCAATGGAGCCGATGTCTACAAAGCACTCGCTCTCGGTGCAGATGCTGTAGCGGTAGCCTCCGCTATCGAAGTAGCTGCGGGTAGCCGTGCATGCTTCCAGTGCTACACAGGGCGCTGTCCATACGGGATTACTAGCCAAGATCCCGCCCTCCGCAAGCGCCTCAACGTAGACAAGACCGCCGAACGCATTGCTAACTGGATACGTGCAGCTACCGAAGAAGTCAAGATTCTGACCATGCTTAGCGGTCATACAAGCATCAAAGAGCTGAGTCGCGAGGATCTACGTGCGATTACTGTAGATGCTGCTGCGATTACTGGTGTTAAACTCATAGGCATCGAGGACTACGTACTCCCTCAGTGGGAACGTTACTTCGGCTAGTCGCTCAACTTTCGTTTTTCTGACTAGCTAGTGTAATCCACACCGCAACAAACCTTAATCCCCTCCACGCTCAAGGGAACGCTTGCTCTACGAAAAGCTCCACGACCTACTGTTGCTGTACGAAGAGCGTCCAGTAACAGTGGAGGCAACTGCTCCACTAGCAACACCTATACAACTAACTGGGCTTACAATACCCGCTCTCGAGCGAGGGGAGGAGGTTGATTTACCCCTCTGGGTTGCAATCCTTCTATCCCGTTTCGGAGTGGTTCGGTTTAAGGAAGATCCCTTTATCTCACAGAACCAAATATTTAAGGTGAGAACGCGGGAGCGATTTGGAGCTCCTCTTTCTTCTCTAGAACCTGATTTTCACACACGCCTCGCTGTAGCGTTGCGATATCACGAACTAAGCGCGCTCTCTGATCAACGACTCCGTCGAATCGCGAAGCAAATCATCATGTCGTTTCGCCTGCAGAAGATCTGCCATAGCATAACCTTGCCTATAGACGAGGAGCAGCTATCTGCTATGGAGGTCGAGCTTGTAAAACAACTTCGAGACGCTGTTGCAAGCTGGCACAAGTTTTGGGACGAAATGTTTCAAGTAGGTGAGCAATGAGCGAAACCGAGAGCTTCGAGGACCTCTTCTACGAATTTCTACGGTCATATACGGTAGAAGGAGTATGTATCTACCACGACGCTCTTAACCAGCTCGCTGCAAAGGCGAAAACTACCACTTCTTTACACATCGACTTCAATCATCTACTACATTTTGACGAAAGGTTAGCAGATTTTCTCCTCGACAACCCCCGCGCAGCTCTTGCCAAAATGACTGCAACTGCAATACGATACCTCCGTGAAAACATCAACTTTTCATATACAGTTAACCTACGTGATTTCACTGTTCGTGTATACAATATTCCTATGGAAATTTCTATACGTGATGTCAGCACCGAACACGTAAACAAAATTGTCGCAGTTCGCTGCGTTGTCGCGCGCGTCGCCGCTCCTCAACCTTGGCCAGAGCGCTTAGTGCTCCGTTGCACAAATTGCGGTCAAGTTGCTGAGATCGTTCCTGAGGGTACTACGGTAGCTCTTCCCACCCGCTGTCCCAAATGCAAGAGACGCGTATCTCTACAGATCGATGAAGCTAGCTCCGAGCTTCGGGATGTGCAAATTGTGTGGCTGGAGGAAGAACCTGAACGGCTCGAAGCTGGGCAGATACCGCGTATAATCGAAGCTCGCGTAGCCGGTGATCTCGTTGGCAAGATTCATCCCGGGCATCGTGTAAAATTGGTTTGCATAATCGGGGTTCAGTTTCGTCGTACCCGAGGACGGGGACCAGCTGGCCCTCAGTTCTTTATGGAAATTGTCTATGTCGAGCAGATAGCAAAACCTCTCGGTGAAGTTGAAGTTACTGAGGAAGATATTCGAAAGTTCCAAGAGGAGGTTAGTAAAGGAGACGCCTTCCTACGCAATCTGATTGAGTCGATTGCACCCCAGCTGTATGGTCTAGAGGACCTTAAGGAAGCGATTCTCTACCAGCTTGTCGGCGCCGCCCCCTATGGAGAAATAGTGCCCTTCGAAGAACAAACTGCAGTAATCCGCGAGCGACCCGATATTCACATTCTGATAATCGGTGACCCTGCAACCGGAAAAACCGAACTGCTACGATTCGTCTCCCACCTCGTCCCTCGTGGTATATACGCTACTGGGCGTGCAGCAACCGCTGCCGGATTAACAGCAGCCGTGGTTCGCGATCCTCTTGTTGGGTGGATGCTCGAAGTTGGCGCCCTCGTTCTCGCCGATCAAGGTGTTGTATGCATAGATGAGATCGACAAGATGCGGAAGGAAGACGCTGTCATTCTGCACGAAGCTATGGAGAAGCAAACCATCACCATCCATAAAGCCGGGATCGACGCCACCCTCTCTGCACGGTGCCCTATCCTTGCTGCTGCTAACCCAAAGGCAGGACGCTACGATCCCAACCTACCCTTCCGTGCGAACATAAACCTCCCCCCAACGCTTCTCGAGCGCTTTGACCTATTCTTCGTACTTCGCGACATACCTCATAGAGAAACTGATGTCAAAATCGCCGAGAAGATACTCAAACGAAGCATAAAGGGAATGCCTCCAACACCATACTCCCTTGACTTTATGCGTAAGTTCATCTCCTACGTCCGTAGCCTACCACCTCCTAAATTTACCGAGAAAGCGATTCGCCGCTTGATAGAAGGCTACCTAGAGCTTAGAACACCGCCTGATATCGACTATGAAAAATCGCACCTTATCTCAGTTACCCATAGGCAGCTTGCCGCCCTCAAGCGGTTAGCGATGGCACGTGCACGGCTATTCCTCCGAAGCGAAGTTCGGGAAGAGGACGCAGAAGCTGCGCTTAACCTGCTACGTCGATCTCTAGAGCGAGTTGCCTCTATTCAAATAGGCGAGACTTCCCTCATCGACATAGACCGCGTACAGGCTCCCATGGATTCACAGCGCCGTACAAGATTTAGTCTGCTTATCCGCCGCATACTAGAGATTGTACAGGAGTACGAAGACCGAGGCGAGGCAGCACCAGATAAAGAAGTCATAGACAGACTGAAGTCAGAGTTCAAAGAAGATGAAATCCGGCGTGCGATCGGAGAACTTCTTCGAAGCGGGGAGCTGTGGGAACCCGAGCCTGGCAAGCTCCGGCGACTGCGGTATTAGCGTTCTTGTTAAATTAGGGTAGTTTAAGCTCTCTGCGTGCCCGCTAACCTACCCGCTGAAGCGCGGGCGCTTTGGGAAAAAGCTGCTCGTGCAAAAACGAAGGAAGAGAAACTACGTGCACTACAGGAGTTCCTATCGGCGGTACCCAAACATAAGGGAACAGAAAAGCTTCGTCGCCACGTTAAATCCCGAATCGCGCAGCTCCGCAAAGAGCTAGCACTTGAACGTCAAAAGAAGGCTGGACGACGCGGGTTCAGCCTCTTCGTACCAAAAGAGCGAGGTACGCCTCAAGTCGCCCTCGTAGGCGTACCCAACTCTGGGAAGAGCCGCTTACTCCGCCAACTTACTGGCGCATCGGTCGAAGAATCTCCCGTACCCTTCTCAACTCGAGCGCCTACTCCAGGTATGCTCGTCGCTGATGGAGTGTACATACAGCTTGTCGAAGTACCCTCGATAATCGAAGGCGCATCAGAGGGGCGTGCTGATGGCACTATCGCACTTGCTGCAGCCCGTAACGCTGACGCAATTGCCCTCGCCATAGACCTGTCCCAAGACCCGATAGTACAGTTTCAAGTACTGGCATCAGAGCTTTTCGAGGGCGGCATCGATATCCTCCAAGGTCCTGAACTATTGATTCAGCGCCGTCATCCAGGATACGGACTACATCTCCGTGTAGAGGGTAGGCTCGTAGACTGCTGCGAAGACGACGTACGTCGAATTCTCACCGATTATGGAGTACGCAACGCTGATGTCATTATACGCGGAGAAGCCTCCTTGGATCAGATCGAGGAGCGAATTCTCCATCCTGTGGTCAGGAAACCTGCCATCGTACTTGCTACAAAGGCAGATTTAGATCCGGAGGGGGTACAGTTTGGCCGACTTACCAGCGCGATAGCAGGACATCTACCTCTACTTCTAATCAGGGGGGATCCAGAGGTCCTACGAAAAGAAGTCGCACACGCTCTTCTTCGAGTCATGGATCTGATCAGAGTGTACGCAAAGGAGCCTTCCCGTAGTAAACCCTCCGACAGACCTATTCTAGTTCCTCGTGGTACTCGCGTAATTGAGGTTGCAGCACTCCTACACTCCCGTCTTTCCCGTGGATTCAAATACGCTAGAGTCTGGGGTCGTTCCGTTCGATTTCCGGGTGAGCGCGTAGGCGCTCATCACGTCTTAGAAGATGGTGATGTTGTTGAAATACGTGCCTCTTGAAGATCGAGGACCTTACTCCAATAGACCGCACGCCCCTTCCTTCAGAACTACGTGAGATCTTAAGCCAAGAGGGCATCACACATCTCTTCCCTACACAGGTCGCCGCTCTTCAGAAAGGTCTGCTTGAGGGTCGGAATATTGTCGTAGCAACGCCGTCTGCTAGTGGTAAAACTCTTGTTGCAAAAATTGGGATTCTCAACACCGTATTACAGGAGGGGAGGCGCGCCATTTATCTAACTCCCCTTAAAGCCTTGGCAAGCGAAAAGTACCGAGATTTTGTACTCAGGTATGCGCACCTTCGCAAACCTGATGGACGCCGACTGCGCATAGGCATATCTGTAGGCGACCCCCACGTAACCACCGGGAACCCGCTACGTAACGATATCCTCATCGCTACCTACGAGAAACTAGACAGTCTGCTACGTCGCCGATCCTCCCACCTACAGGAAATCGGGCTGGTTGTGTTCGACGAAGCACACATACTAGGTGATTTAGACCGTGGAGCTACTGCTGAATTCCTCCTTTGCCAGTTCCTCCACCGCTTCCCTCACGTACAGGTCCTCCTGTTAAGCGCTACAGTTGGAAACGCTGCAGAACTTGCTGAATGGCTTAATGCAGAGCTAGTGATTTCCAACTGGCGCCCGGTTCCTCTTCGCGAAGGAGTCTTGTGGAAAAACTCCATCTTGTTCTCAGATGGAAGTAGAGAGCACTTCGAAAAACGCACGGGCTCAGCACTCGCAGATGCAGTCATACACTACGTTCTTCACGGCGAACCCGTTCTAGTCTTCGCAGATACACGGCGAAGGGCTGTACAAACCGCTAGTACGCTTGCGGACACCTTCGACTTCAGGACCTTCACGAAGCAGAAGAACCGAGAAGCGCTTCTTACTAAAGTCGTGGAGCGTCTTCGCCGAAGCGAAAACTACTCTGAGCTAACGGAGCGGCTTATTCGGGTCATAAAGAGAGGCGTTGCCTTTCATCACGCGGGACTGGGTCCTGAGGAGCGCGCTCTTGTAGAAGATGCCTTTCGAATGGAAGCGCTCGCCGCGCTTGTATCAACAACGACACTAGCAGCTGGGGTTAACTTACCCGCGCATACAGTTGTAATCACAACCACCTATCGCTATGAATCAGGTTCCTTCCGACGAATACCCGTTTCAGAGATCAAGCAGATGCTTGGCCGTGCTGGTCGCCCCCTCTATGATAACGAAGGGCACGGTCTTCTCTTAGCACGTACTGTTGAAGACGTAGAGTTCTTCTGGGATCTGCTCGGTCAAGAGCCTGAACCTGTCTACTCCCAGCTAGATCACAGCCTTCGCTTTCCGTTTCACGTACTCGCAGCTGCAGTAACT
This sequence comes from archaeon, assembly GCA_003661605.2. GTDB lineage: Archaea > Thermoproteota > QMWL01 > QMWL01 > QMWL01 > QMWL01. The sequence continues at coordinate 4,653 of QMWL02000014.1, read as the reverse complement.
GGTATTGCTCGAAGCTACGACGAAATGCTTTGCTTCTTCGAGAAATCGCTGCTTGCAAAACAGCGCCGCCGCTACCTTCCTCGCATTCTCAAAAAAGCTCTCCGGGAACTCATTGAAGAAGGCTTTCTCAAAGGGTCACTGGAGCAGTTCGCTCCAACGCAATTCGGACGCTTAACCGCTGAGCTGTACCTCTACCCTTGTACTGCCTCACTCTTCCGTGCAACCCTAGAGCGCAAGGAGGAACTCAAAACCACCCTATCCTATCTGTTAATCCTCGTTGCAAGCCCTCAAGCGAGCGTGGCTCCTTACAGCATCCCACGAAAAACATTGGAGCGAATCGCCGTAACCCGTCGAGATGAGATACCTGAAGTTCTGTACGAGTACCTTCAAGACCCCTATCACGTTCTTCGCGCACTACTCGTAGCACTCGTGTTAGAAGCGTGGATCGATGAACAAAAACCTAGCGACATCCATCAAAACTGGCGTGTAGAACCAGGCGACCTTCACCGTTTCGTTGATAGTACCGTGTGGATTGCTGCATCGTGGGCTCGGCTAGCGAATGCACTAGGCTTCGAGAAAGAAGCGCAGATTCTAGACACGCTCTCAGTACGTATACGGAAAGGTGTTCGAAACGAACTGGTTCCTCTCGCCTGCATCGAGCAGATTGGTCGTGCTCGCGCTCGAAAGCTCTACAATAGCGGTATACGGACGGTTGAAGATCTGGTTAGCACGGACATCGAGCGCTTGCGTTCAATAATGACAGATGCTCTAGGCCGAAAACCGCCTCGCCGTATTGTAGAGGAGATTGTTCGGGCTGCCAAACGCCTACTGCGGAAAGGTCCGCCATCTACACCCGTTACCCCTCCGAGGAAAACGCGCCGACCTCGAACGCTGCTGGACTACTCCTCTGAAGAGGGGTAGCCTCGCTTATCTCTGATGTAGGAGAGAAGTCTATCTATTTGCTGCTGCGTAGTTCCCAGATACGAAACCGGGTCCAGCAGCATGTCTAGTTCGTCAGGCTGTATGTACTTGGTTATCTGAGGATCTTCCTTTACAACATCGCTAAACCTGCGTTTGCTTGCGTATGCACGCATAGCAGCTTTCCGTACCAGCTCATGAGCCTCCTGACGTCCTACCCCTCGTTTCACAAGCTCAACTACTAGCCGCTCGCTGAGAATAGCTCCTCCAGTTAGGTATAGGTTGCGTCGAATAGCTTCTTCGTTTACCTCAAGCCCCGACAGCACTTGCTCCATTAATGACACCATGTAGTCAACAAGGATTAGTGCCTCAGGCAGCAGAAAACGCTCAGCGCTGGAGTTTGCTAAATCCCTCTCATGCCAACTCACCACGTTCTCTAAAGCGGGGGAAACAAGACCTCTTACCACACGAGCAAGCCCCGATACACGCTCGCACCTTATCGGATTGCGCTTGTGGGGCATTGCCGTGCTTCCTACTTGTCGGCTTACATCGAACGCTTCTCGAATCTCGTCGATCTCTGTTCGCTGTAAGTTTCGAATCTCCGTAGCAAACTTGTCCAAGCTCGATGCAAGTATGGCGAGCAAACACACTAGCTCTGCGTAACGATCTCGTTGCAGAATCTGTGTCGTAACAAGCGGCTCGCCCAACTCAAGCTCTCGAAGAACCAGTCGCTGTAGCTCCAGACCTCTTTCCCCAAACGCTGCTTGCGTACCGACCGCTCCCGTCATCTTACCCACTACTACACGATCTCGAACCTGGTCTAAACGATCGATGTGACGGTCTACCTCCGCTAGCCATACTGCAAACTTCAGCCCGAGTGTGATAGGAAGTGCGTGCTGTCCGTGGGTTCTCCCAACCATCACCGTGTTTCGGTACCGCTGGACAAGGCGGATCAGAGTGCGCTCTAAGCTAAGCAGCCTGCTACGCAGTATCTCAAGCGCTCGCTTCAGAATCAGCCCCCAGGCTGTGTCTACAATATCATAGCTGGTCGCTCCATAGTGTACATAGCCTCCGTACTCTCCACACGCCTCACTAAGCGCCAGAACCATAGCCATAACGTCATGTCGAATCTGCTGTTCGATCTCCTTGACACGTTCTAGCGATACGTACTTTAGAGAAGCTCGTTCAGTGATTACGCGTGCAGCTTCTTCAGGAATCATACCTAGCGCCGCTTGCGCTTTTGCTAGCGCTGCCTCCACCTCTAGCATAGCTTCTAACCGCGCTTCCTCGGTGAATAACCGCACCATGTCCGGATTACCGTATCGACCCGCATCGATCGGAAGTATGGGCAACGCCTAACACTAGCCTAACACAGTAATAGCGTTGCTCGCACTTTCCAGCCCTACCGCTGTAGAGCGGTTAACCGCGAAGCTAGCACTCGTGCTTGGTCCCCTGCACTACCTATACAAAGACAGCACCGTTGCTGTTGCAACCTTCTCAAACCTCGTGAAGTGGACCCAGGTAACTTTCACCAAGAAACTCTGTACGATAACCTTAGGTCTGACTCCCAGTACTGCACACACGTCATCTCTAAGCAGCTGGTCGTCGCTACAACTTCAACTACACGAGAGCTTCATCTCTGTCCGCACCACGCTGCCTTACCCCCTGTACACTACCCATTCCCTACCTCTCGTCCCAACTCCTTGGCTTATATCAGGCACACGGATACTTGCCCCTCAACGAACCTTCTGCCTCCGCAACTCTAAGTGGGTAGAACTCGCACGTCTTACCTACCCTCCCCTATCCTTAGAAGAAGCACTTCGCCTGTCCCTGCAGCTACTTCCCCGTAACACAGCTGTGAGCTTCTCAGGTGGGTTGGATAGTGGTCTTCTCACTCACCTAATCGCACGTGAATGGGGTAGCGTTATGGCGGTAGCAGTCGGTCTTCCCGGTAGTCCTGGGCTTCAGCAAGCACGTCAAGCAGCTCACTTTATCGACGGAATCGATCTGATAGAGTACGAAGTAGCAGAACGCGAGATCGTAGAAGCAACCTCCCTCCTTCTACTTGCGCTCCCCCCACATCCCCTAACTCTATCTGTTGCAGTATCGTTGTACCTTGCTGCCAAGGCGGCAAATCGTGCAGGAGCGCAAGTACTTGTTACGGGGCAAGGTGCTGACGAACTCTTTTGCGGATACGCACAGCACCAACGGCTCCTTACAGAGGAAGGTGTTATCGCTGCACAACAGAGGCGTTGGCGCGATCTCGAAGCTCTCCTCACAGAAGGTGTTGTACGAGACTGGCTTGCTGTAGCAGCAGCAAGACTGCTGCACTACCCACCCTATCTGAGCCCGCCTGTTATTGCTGCAGCTCTCCAAGAGTTCATCGGAAGACACCTTACTCCAACTGAGAGAAAACGCCTACTTCGGCAAATCGCTGTAAAACTAGGACTACACCGCGACATCGCTCTTGCCCCCAAGAAGGCCATTCAGTACGCTACTCGCATTCATAAAGTGGTTCTCAAGGCGCTAAGAGGCACGAGAACGCCTTCCCCGTGAAGAAGCTCTGATCGAAAGCCTTATTAAACGGGTTAGCGCTCTAGTGAACGGCGGGCGGGGTGGCGGAGGGGTACACGCGGCCGGCTGCAGACCGGCTCTACGTGGGTTCGAATCCCACCCCCGCCTCCACGATGCGCTACCGAATCTCCAAATAGGACATCATCACACTACGTGATTGGGCTGGACGTGTCCTGTATGTGATCGTCGAACCCTTACGATCCGTGCAGTTGGGTTAGGATTTCTGGTCTACTGCGAACGGTGCGGCTTTCGCTTCCACACTACAGAAGCCTCTGACTACGAGGAGGCCTACGCAGAGGCCTCTAATGAAGAAAACATACGTCGCTGGCTGGTAGGTAGTGGCTACATTCGAGATCCTCGCGAGGTGCTCGATGAGGTACGTAAGTACGGGCTGGACCCTCGGAAACTTCCTCCGGAACTCCTTGACATACTCACAAACACGCGCCACTACGTAGCTCACTATCGGTACGAACCTCCTGATCCTCTTCCTCCCGCTACGCCTGTAAAAGAGTTCGTTCGAAATCGGAAGCTTGCTCAAGCCCTCGAAAATCTCGGCGTTCGAGCGCTCTACCGATTCCAGGTTGAGGCGATTGAGGCCGTACGACGTGGAGAGAATGTCATAGTAGTAGCGCCGACAGGTGCTGGAAAAAGCCTCTGCTTCATCATACCAATCTTCGAACGCCTCCTTCAGGAACAGCAACAGCGATGGCCCTTCGCGCTCCTCGTTTACCCCACGAAAGCCCTCGCACGCGACCAGCTCACAAAGCTCGCAGCACTAAGCGCGCAACTCGGTATCGATGCACGAGTCGTTGATGGTGATACACCCGCTGATGAACGGCGCGCTATAGTTGCACGCCCACCACCCATCCTCGTCACAAACTTCGACATGGTACATGAACACCTCCAACGCCGCGACTGGTTTTCCAACCTAATACGGAGCGTTCGCATCGTTGTCATCGACGAGCTTCACACCTACACAGGCGCCTTCGGCGCTAACGTTCGCTTCATCCTATACCGACTCCGACGCATCGCAGGACCGCTTCAAGTAATCGGCGTCTCTGCAACCATCCGAAACCCCAGCGAGTTCGCCCAACAGCTCATCGATGCACCCGTCTACGTTGTCGAAGAACGAGGAGGTCGACGCAGCGCTCTACACGTAGT
>QMWL02000013.1 GCA_003661605.2 archaeon | reverse complement strand
GTGGCTACCTATGTTTCCCAATCTAAGTACGGCGCTGGCTTCGTGGAGGGGATTCGCTGGCTGATTAGAACAAACCTCCTCTAGATCCTCAAACAGACCGCTAGAGCTCCTTTAGCTCCTCCTACTGCTCGAGCAACAGGCTCGCACTTAAGCGCCATTATATGGAGTACAGGAGGTTTTGGCGGATACTCCGTTAGCATTTCAAAATGCCCCATTCCCTTTGCAATAACGAACTCTGCTCTTTGCCAATACTGCAAAAACTCCGGAGATGCTTCATCAAGGTTCAATCCCACCACATCAGAACCTACACCTACCACTTGATCCACGTACTGGTCTGCACCTACTTCATACACATCATCAACCGTGGCATCGTTGAGAATAGGAGCGCTTTTTGGAGATAATATGACATAAACTCCCAAATCTTCCCTCAAAACTGCTAGTAACGGTATGTCAAATACAATTTCACCTGCGTTATCTGTTAAATATATTAGCGTTGATCCCTCTAGTTTCTCAATTATTTTAAAAGCTTTCTCTCTATCATCTATTGAAAGTTGTACTTTTCTCTGGAATAAGTCTCGTAACTGCTCATCAAAAGAGTATCCGAGTACATCGTACTCTATGAAGTTACCTAAAGCTGCCAAATAAGATGCTTTAAAAAATCGATCTTTCTTGCTGTTACTAGACTCTATATATTCAAACAGCTTTGGTAAGATTTTCAAGACAGCTTCGTTTGCGCGCTTCTTTTCTTCTCTATAAGGGTCAGGGTTTTTCGTTATCTTTTTGATAAGACGATCCCTCTCAGTACCCAAAACCGCGGGTGGTAGGTCGAACGAAAAACGCACAGCAATTAATTCTGCTATCTTCCTAATACCCTCTTGAAGAACACGCTTGTCGCTAGTTGCACGTTTCAGTTCTTGTACTCCGCGATATAACAGGCAAGAAGCACAGATGGGCTGAACCTTCATATTTCCTTAAGCGGTACTGCAAGATCGCGAACTGCTGCAAGTACGTCTTTCGCCTTTACAACGCCACTGGCCACAAGTACACCACGTGCGCCGAGTTGTAGCGCGGCACTAACATCGTCTCCTCGCGTAATACCTGCTCCGCACAGGACAGGTATGTTCGAGTTAATCTGCTGTACTGCCGTGACGCCGTTTTTTACAACCTCTGGTTTTGCTTTGGACACAGGGATGCCAGTACCAATGAGTTCTGGCGGCTCTATTGCAATCATATCTGGCGATAACTTGGCAATGTCCCTTGCTGTATCCGGTGTGTCAGCGCAAACTACTGTTAAGAGCCCTGCTTTTCTGCATCGTTGAATAGCTGCATCAAGCGTATCGAGAGGAAGCCTGTGTTCTGAGTGGTTTAGCAGAGTACCGATAGCACCTGCGGCCTTAACTGCTTCTGCAACCAACCACCCTGTGTAACTCCCCATCGGGTAAGGATCTACGTGCTGTGCAAGTACTGGTAGCTTTGGAAACTTTTCAACAATCCTGTAGATGTCCGGTGCCTGTACTGCGATAGCGATCTCAACTCCCAGTTCCTGTCTAACTTTATCGCATGCTGAAGCTATTTCTACTGCATGAATCCCGATACCTTGTGGATACGCCTTGCAGTTGACGATAAGGATTGGTGTGCGGAGCAAAAACTACTCCTCTACAGGCTTAAATCGTTCCTTTAGCTTCTCCAAGACCTGTGGTAATGTAGTGTACTCCATCTCATCTGGACCAAGTCGAGCGGGCATGAAGGGTCCGTGCTGGCGCATGTAATCAGCTACCTGATTTGCTAGCATCCGTGCTCTGTCGAAAGCGGGGTCGTCAAAGAGATCCGCTGGACCTATGAGCTTACCATGGCAAAGCTGGAATCCGAGAGCTATTACGCGTGGTGGTCCGTCAAACCGCGTACATTTTGCGTCCTTTAGGGATACGGGCATAAGTGGTCCATGATGACTACCACGCATCCACCCAGCAACCAGATGGGGCATAGCAAACGCCTCTAGGATCTCTCCAACAGCAGGAAGTCCGTGTTGGGCTCGTATAATCAACACAGGATCATCTTTTCCAACGTAGCGTCCAGCTATTAGGGAGAGACGAGTCGTGCTAGCGACTGCTGTAAGTAACCGATCCCGCTTCCGCCAGACCCTCCGTATAACATATCGGGACGGTGTACCGATTAAAGCCAGTAAATCGTACAATTCCTCTGGACAAGCTATCTCAACAACCTTATGCTCGATGACATCCATGACTTCAAACACGAATCCATCATGCATCTTGGGATCAATTACAAGTCCTGCTGTATTGAAGGGATCAGCGAATATTTTGAAAAGAGGCAGATTCCACGCACCTGGTTCTGTTTTGTCTGCAGCAAATACAACGATCGGTTCGCTTGGCCGTTCTTCAATTTCCATCTCAGCTACCCCAGGTCCCATTCCGCGAATGTTTCCGGAGAATGCTTCTACTAGAAGATCTTGCCCTGCAGCATAGAGCTTCAGTCGCTTAGAAACGCGTTCAGTTACCTCCTTAAAGGTCTCCCAAGCTAATCTGTGTATGTCTGGCGAATTTTCTCCCTTTGTGTGCGTCATAAGCAGCTGGAGGTCATCGCCGCAGTTGAACACAAAGTAATCGATGAGCAGACCTTCCTCTTTAGCGCGCTTAAGCTTCGCCTTCGCTACTTCAAGCTGTTCTTCAAATACTCGATGGTGTCCTGCAAGCGACCCTATATCCGCTTTAATCAGGGATACTGTTACTCGGAATGTATCGTGCATCCTAGCGCCTTTCTTACGCTCTAAAGAACCTTAGCTCTCTTTAGGCACGTAGTAGTACTCTCCTATTTGCTTCTGATACCTATCCAGTGCCGACCCCTCCTTGTTAACGCGTGGGCGTCCCGTATCTGGGTCTCTTCGGAACGTAATCTGGAGCATTTTGAGGAACATGTTCATACCAGTCCGAAGGTCAGTTGGTGCATGCGCAAACCCCCGCGAAGCTGGAATCCCTTCAAATACCATCAAACGATCCGCCACCGCATCGATGAAGCTTACATCGTGGTCAACTACGAAGCATACTTTCCCCTCTCTTTCTACGATTCTCCTAATCACTTTAGCAACCGCGTATCTTTCTTCAACATCCAGAAAAGCACTCGGTTCATCAAGAAGGTAAACATCTGCTACTCTCAAGAGACATGCAGCAATGGCTACTCGCTGAAGCTCGCCGCCGCTTAAATCGCAGATCCTCTGATCGAAAAGTCTCTCGATGCGAAGAGGTCTAATCAGCTCCTCCCTAAAGAAATCGCTCTGCATACGTGTTCTAAAAGGTGCTAGTACTTCACGAACAAGGTTCTCAGCGTCGCCCTTGGGATGTTGTGGTTTGTAGCTAACTACGATTCCTAGGTGCGGCTCATCTCCTTCAGAAGGTTTTTCAACACCTGCTAATATGCGGATGAAGGTGGTTTTTCCTATTCCGTTAGGACCGACTATTCCGACGACCTCCCCTTTATAGGCCGATCCTTGCTCAACATGAAGTTCAAATTGCGGATACCGCTTTACAAAATCCCCCCACGCGAAGGCGAGAGGTCGTTCAAACCCCCTCTCGGGAGGTCGTACATGAAATTCTATCGACCGCTTTCTGACCAGAACATTTTCGTCAGGCAGGTATCCCTTCACGAATAGGTTGATCCCTACTCGCACCGGGTGTGGATGCGATACGACGCCAAACACCCCCTCTTGCCCATAGTAAATGAGAATATAGTCTGATAGGTAATCTAAGACGACGAGGTCGTGTTCTGCTACGATAACGCTCTTTCCTTCCGTAGCTAGCTTTCTAATCACGCGAGCCACCTGAAGTCGTTGTTCCACATCTAAGTAGCTAGATGGCTCATCTATCAGATAAACATCTGCTTCACGAAGTACAACTGCTGCGACCGCGAGACGCTGCAACTCACCCCCACTTAGCACTTTCACCTCCCTATCGAGAACCTTCTCAAGGCGCAGCTCTCGTGCAATTCGCTTCACCTCCTCCGGTGTTCCAATCCGATCCAATAACTCTCTCACACTACCCTCCACTGCATCAGGGATCCTTGTGATGTATTGTGGCTTGTATGCAACTCGTAACCTGTTCTCCGCCAGTTTTTCGAAATAGGTCTGAAGCGGTGTAGCGCGGAATCTGACTGAAACCTCTCTCCAATCTAACTGTACTGTAACATCTCCAAAGTTGGGAACGGTTCTTCCTGCTAGAATCCTTATGGTGGTTGTTTTTCCTGTTCCGTTCTTACCCAGCAGACCTACTACCGCGCCTGGTCTCGGATAGGGTAGTCGGAAGAGGGCAAATGCGTTTACTCCATAGCGATGCACGCATTCTTCCTGTATGGGATGAGGGAGGTTTACGATGTGTATTGCGTCAAAGGGGCAATTGTGCGTGCAGATTCCACATCCTATACAAAGCTCCTCATTTACTATCGGGTATCCTTCGTCTCCTGTACGAATTGCTTCTACTCCGGTTCGGACACGTGGGCATACTGCAATGCAGGGATGCCCACAGCGTTTGGGCTGGCAGCGATCTCGATCAACAACAGCTAGTCTTTTCCTAACTGGGGTACTCATGCACGAAGCCCTGTTTTTACAACCGACCGTACATCATGAATTACGTATAACATACGCGGCGTAGTATGTGCTACTGCTGTGTTACCCCTAGAGTCCAAGGCTATGAGACCTATTCCAAGTGGCGGGCGTAGCTCATCGCACCGTTGTAACGCGATCCGACAGGCGTCCGATAACCTCCGACCCATACGTACGTACTCGGATACTAAATGCGCTACAGCGAGTCGTATGATTACTTCTCCTACTCCAGTGCACGAAACAGCAGCACCTCGATTATCTGCATAAAACCCCGCCCCTGCAAGCGGACTATCACCGACTCTACCTGGCATCTTCAGGGCCAGTCCCCCAGTAGAACAGGCAGCTGCAACGTTTCCCTCCTTATCTACAGCTACCGCACCTACTGTTTCCAGAGGATAACCTAAGTGTCTAAATACTTCCAAGATGTCCTTAGTAAGGTAACCAAGTTCCCCATGTTCCAACTTTCTCACATAGTATGAAAATCGCTTCGGGCGTAGGGGCTCGGAGGACGCTAGTCCCCACATGTCAGCAAGCTTGTTTGCTGTCTCTCCTACCACAAGTATCACGCCCTTCAGCTCCAAGATGCGCCTCGCTAAGCGTATCGGTGAGGGAACGCGAGTGACGCAAGACACTGCTCCTACAGCAAGGGTCCTTCCATCCATAATACCCGCATCCAATTCTACCGTCCCTGCTGCGGTCGGAACACCTCCTCTTCCAGCATTAAAAACGCCAGACTCTTCTAAAAATGCAACAGCTTCCTCGCACGCATCTAATGCACTTTCCTGTACGAATTCCGATGCGTAGCAGCAGGCTTTTCTAAGTACTTCAAGTCTACGCTTAAGAGCGGAGGTGCTCTTTCTCCAGGTTCCCGCACCTCCATGCACCACTAAACACGGTCTTCCTACCCGATAGCAAAACAATCCTAATACGTGATGACACCAGCCGTTGGGTCGTACCTTAGGATTCGCACTCTTCGTGTTGGACTGTGTACGCATTCGGCGTAGAAGAATGGCAAGTATAGGTACTCAAGCCTCTCAATGCGGAAGGACTCCTTCAATACATCTTCTACGTCTTTAGGTCGGTCAGCTATTGATGCACGAGCAATCCTTACTGCTTGATCAGCAGAGATAGCGTGTGATAAGACCTCCATATCCACCGATGGCTTAAGCTCCTCCACCAACGGCTCTGGCTTAACATCTGGGGGGAGACGCAGTTTAATCTCCTTCCCAGCGTGATCGTAGACTTTAGAGAACTTACGCACAATTCTGACATGTTCTTTAACTGGTATACGAACTGCATTTACCTCCTTTCGCGCGAGATGAATCAGTTTCAAAAGCCGTGGGCTCGTTGAGGGGACTTTCTCGGCTCCATACTCTTGACCAGCTATAATTACTTTAATAACATTGTCATCGATGTGTATCTGATACACATTGCTTCTCATATACTCAATCTCATAGCTTGCTTCCACTAGCAGTACTGGTTCGTAGCGAAGTGTCATCCGGACAACGCTAACTTCCTCTGGTCTTATTGGCTGGAAAGGCAAACGTTTGAAAGGTCGTGTTTTGTACTCTTCAAAGTAGCTAAGTGCTTCTCTTTGAGATACTCTCGTGCGAATTATGCTTCTACGGACTGGCGCGATGTATTCCTCTGGTCCAGAGCTTGAGCTCACCACAGCCCTACGTTGCGACTCTTTCAAATCATTTGCGTGCATTTACTACGCTTAGTGGTTAATACTCATCCAATCATTAGCTTGGTGAAGGTGTTACGTGCGTCTACCGAAGCGCTCCTTGTAGCCGAGCAGTACCTCCTCTCAGGAAAATTCGTTGTCCTTCCGACAGACACCGCATACGCCCTCTCGTGTCTAGCCGACGACCAGAATCTAGTTATCCGCGCATGGGAGATTAAACGTCGCGGCATGATACCTATGCCGGTGTTTGTATCATCTATTGAAGAAATGCTTCGCATCGTAAGATTGAGTCCTGAGGGAGTTGCTGCTGCGTCAAAGTTGCTTCCGGGACCAATTACCTTTGTAGGACCGCTTATAGACCATAGCTTGCAAGCTGCTGCAGCAGGCAGAGCTTCCTTAGGAGTTCGTATTCCTAATCACTGGTTCACACTAGCTTTACTTCGTAGAATAGGAAGACCCCTACTGGGCACAAGCGCTAACATATCTGGGAACCCCTCTCCACGATCCTGCTTCGAAGCGATTCTTCAGCTGGGAGAACTAGTTGACCTCTACGTAGATGCTAACCTCACCGTATACGATAAGGATTCAACCGTTGTGCGCATCGAGGAAGGTCGCGTAGATGTGATAAGGTTGGGTCCTGTAGGGGTTGCAACTATTCGCGCCGCTTTCTCACGATAGGTGCTGTGCTGACTCGCGTATATAGTGCGCTGGCGCGTTCAATACAAGCGCGTTCTACTGCTTCTTCGAAGCTACTAGCTGTCGTATATGATGATAGTAGGTTGTCGGATAGCTTGAGTATTCGTGCTATTCTAACAGCGTTCTCGAATGAAAGAGGCTTGATTTCCTCTAGTACTTCGATTTGAAGACGAGCCAATCGCTCAAGCACTATCTGTTTTCTGATAGGAACCTTAGTTAGTAGAACCATAACGTACCTATGCACCTCTCTCTTTATTCCAGCAGTTCTAATTGCATTATTCACACTTCTCATACCTGTAATTGCGAGAAGGATTTCCATCTCAATTCGTTTAGCTAAAGCATACCCTCCTTTAACGGCTGCGATAGCATTCTCAATCGCTGCACAGAGATGCCGTGGGCCTGCAACGTAGTTGGCATTGATTACCTGGACGTGGGCGTCTGGAAACACTTGTCGTAAAAGATCTATTAAACGCGGATCGGGATTTTTGATTTCTATTGTCAGTGCATTTAGAACAAATTCTTGTATCCTCTTATTAACAAGCAAAGCTTACAAAGTCAAAAGCTGCTCAATTAGCTGCTTCGGCAATCCAGCTTTTGACAGCTTTTCCACTATACGCATACGCGCCTCCTCGTTAGTTGCGTGCTGCATCAGCTGTATCACCGTCTCACGCCTTTCCCACGGGAAGATCACCCACTTTTGCGTCTCCTTAACGTAGTAATCTGGTTTAACTTTGCTCCAGGGTTTATAGTACAGCGTTGCAATTCTGATCTCTTGACTTCCTGCATGAATTGCCGCCTCTTTTGCGACTAAGAGGCTGAGACCTGTATCCGCCACATCATCTACTATTAACACCCTCTTATTCAGCAACGGGTAGGAAATCGGCTGGGTTACAACGGGTTTTTTACCGCGCATACCTACCTCCTGATAAAACTCGATGCGGATATTAGTCAGTAACGTTACATTAAGTAGATCAGATAAAATGCGTGCGGGAATCCAACCACCTCGTGCGATTCCTAAGATAGCTTCTGGTTGATACCCTGATGCTGCAATCTTCTTGGCCAGTTCGATGCACATGTCGTAGATATCATCCCACGTAGGAGCTTCAAAGTCCTCGCTCACTCGTTCATGCGTTGCAGGTTTCTTATTCGCTCTCAACCTCCGTGAAGTACTGGAATAATTTCCACAGTTCCTGATTTAGGTAGTTCGCTCTTCTCAAAGCCCGTTACGCTAATCTCAACCCCGTTGATGAGGACAAGGACCGCACGCTGGCGAATATCTCGTCTCAGAAGTCTTGCTAGCTCTGGATTCCCCACACTAATTGCTACGCGTTTTGGGAGGTCTATCACCCGCCCTCCTCCCTCTATATAGATCTCGGCCGGTACCCGGTATCTCGCTGGTAACGCGCCGAGAAACCGCACAAGCAGCAATTTTACCCCAGAACAAACAACTCTTCTTCGTAAAGCCGATCTCCATATCGAGACATAGGAGGGAGTCTCTGAACCTTCCTGCTTAGAACCTCCTCTCGAAACTCCTGGAGCTGCTTACTATCCGGTTGCTTAAGCAGGCTCAAGGGGACATTTAGTCCAACGACACGGCTCGGTATAATGTGTCTCGTTGCCTTTGGAGGGAAGAGCTGCTTTTGACGTGCAATACCTGTAACATCGCGTTTTTCGAGAAGGGGTGGAACTATCAGAAGCGACCGCTTTTCATCTAGAGCCTCAACCTCAGTAACATAACTAATGTCAAAACCTCTGGTTCGCAGATACCGTTCTAGCTCGCTCACCAACCTATAGCATTCCATCTTCGAGTCTCCCTTAACCAAAACCCCCTCATCACCTAACACGATGCCTGTACATGGAGACCTCCTTGTTCCAGTAAAGATGTCTTCTCGTTTTACACGTCTCGTGGGCTTACCGATGCAACAAACGAGCTCGTTATAATCCAAATTTCCTCGTATAATGCGAATCCATCGCTCTACTCGAATTGTTTCAGTTGAATATGGAACAAGACAAACTGGCGCCATTTTCGCTCCTAAGTCCTTAAGGGCTGCTAAGCGATGCATTCCATCAAGAACGGTAAGCGTTTCCTCATCAACTACTATCGGGTCCCGAACTTTACCACAATTAATCAGATCATTTGTGAGATCCGTAAGCAGCTCTTCAACTATTTCCTCGTGTGGAAGAAGGTTAACTACAGGCTCTAGGCAAACCTTCAGTGCAAAGAAAGTCCCCTTAATCGTAAGCAGGTCGAAGCGATCAGAGAGGTGCATTGTCTTCATCGGTCTCCCTCGGTTCAGGTCGGCGTCATCACATCAAATTTTCCTACCTTGCTTATAGGATTACTGACTAAAGAAGCCCTCTTCTCCGAAGCTTAACCAGCCTAATGAGACATCCCGCTACCTGATTACGAAACCTCTTGCTTGTGATATCTGGACGCAATTTCCTAACCAGATCCTTAAACTCGCTCCACATTTCCTCTGAGTCGCCAAATCGAAGCTCTAAGAACTTCATCCTGTAGTCGTCGGGGAGAAGAGGTCGGAATTCCTCAGGAGGATGTTCTAGTATCTCCAGTAGTCGCTTCGCGATTCTACGTACCCGACGTGTGCGAATACGACCCACGCTGGTTCTCTAACACCCTGTTTTAAGAGCTGTGTAAGCGATTTATCTGAGTTGAAGACCGCACGACGTATGCCGCGCCGTAAGCAGATACGGGATCTTCCACTAACGCCCGTGGCTCGATTGCTGAAGAAAGGTGGTGCAAAGCGAGTCAGCAAAGAGGCAACGATCTACACAGTAGATATCCTAGAGCGAATCTGCACCTGGCTCGGTCGTGAAGCCGCAAGCTTCGCTCGTCACGCTGGTCGCAACACCATCAAACGCGAAGATGTCGAACTAGCAGTTCGGGGTCTCCTGAAGGAGCTGCCCGCTTAATCGAAGATTTTATAAGCCCGTTATTTCGCCTCGCTTCGCGATGGCTGCAGTACCAGGGGAACTCGCGGGTCGCCCTGTTATCGTTCTCAAGGAAGGAACTTCCCGAACTCGTGGCAGAGAGGCGCAGCGTAACAACATCGTAGCTGCTCGTATTCTCGCTGAGCTGATGCGTACCTCGCTAGGGCCTCGCGGTCGAGATAAGATGCTTGTTGACAGTCTAGGTGATGTTACGGTGACAAGTGATGGAGCTACAATACTCAAGGAGATGGAGATCGAACACCCTGCGGCAAAGTTGCTCGTCGAGATAGCAAAAGGTGTTGACCGAGAGGTTGGTGATGGAACAACTAGTGTTGTCGTACTAGCAGGAGAGCTTCTACGCCAAGCTGAAGAGCTGCTTGATCAGGAAGTACATCCATCGATCATAGTGCGCGGCTATGCTAAGGCTGCTGAGTGGTGTGCCGAACTCCTCGATCAAATAGCTTTCCCGATCGACGTATCAGATCGTAGTGAGCTAAAGAAAGCGGCATATGTAGCAGTTTTCAGCAAAGGGCTTGGTATCGCACGAGATCTCTTTGCAGAACTTGCTGTTGATGCTGCTCTGCAAGTGATGGAGGAGAAAAACGGACGGAAGGTTGTAGATGTAGATCAAGTTCAGGTTGTCAAGAAGGAGGGTGGTGATCTAACTGATACAAAGTTCATCCGCGGTATAGTCATCGACAAGGAAGTTGTTCATCCTGGCATGCCGAAGCGTGTGGAGAACGCTAAGATTGCGCTTCTTGCATGTCCTTTGGAGATCGAAAAAACTGAGATTAGCGCGGAGATTCGTATAACCGATCCGGGTCAGATTCGACGCTTTATCGAGGAGGAGATCAAGATTCTTCAAGGATATGTTGAAAAAATCAAGTCAGTAGGCGCTAACGTCGTCTTCTG
>QMWL02000012.1 GCA_003661605.2 archaeon | reverse complement strand
GCATACAGGAGATCATGTGGAAATCCAAATTCGCAATCGTCAGGAAACAGCACAAGTCGTAACCCACTACGGTGAAATACCCGCTGGTTTGTTTGGACTTGTTGCTAGCGGTGAGCCTTTTCTTGAAATCTCCCTCTATATGAAAAGCGCAGCACAAGCACTTCACGCTAAGGTTGGAGACCGCGTTCGCGTTGTAGCTACAAAGACTATTGAGAAAAGTAGCGTCCAGCAACAGGGTTGACGCGGCCAGTAGTTCGTGCATGTAACGCTAAGGTTCGAGCTATTTGCCATGCAACGGAGGAACTCGATAGGGTTCGACAGGCAGTCCTCAACACGCTTCCCGAAAACCTTCGTGATCGTGTTGAGCTTCGGGTTCGCAAAGTGCGCGGTGAGTTTCGCAATCCTATTCACATAATTGAGGTTCATCGGCTATCTGGTGGACTAGCCGATCGCGTTTTGCGCTTTATTTTATCGCGTCTCGACAACTTCGACCAGAGTCGTCTTCAACAAGAACTAGAGCAACGAATCGACGAGCACAACCATCTCTTTCTGCGGCTTGACAAACAGCGTGCTTACCTAGGAAAGCTGCAAATAGCGGAGGGCGGTGATGTCGTGCACTTCCAGTTCTCCTTCCCAGGCCATGTAGCAAAGAAGGACGTTGTCGCCTACTGCCTCAAACTGCTAGAAGAACATGCCACGTAGACGCTACTACGACCTCTGTATCCTCTACGACCCCTCCAACATCAGCATGCTTCTTCAACGAGTCAAAGCCTGCAACTACAAGGGAGTTGCTGTCTGCTTCCATGATCCTGAAGTAGCGCGCGCAGTCGAACCCCAGCTAAAGGAGTTAGAGGACAGCTTCCACCTACGGATAGCGATACGCTATGAGGTCGAAGCCCGTACCAGAAGCGAGCTGCTTCGCATGCTTCGGCGTCGCGAACGCCACTGGGTTGTTGCTGTAACTCCCCGTGGGCTTGAAGCGGCACGTGTAGCTGCACGAGATCGGCGTGTAGACATCATAACTATCGAACCCTTCAGCGAGTTCATTGACGAAACTGAAGTTCGTATGGCTGCCGAACATAGTAAGGTATTTGAAGTATCCCTCTCTCATCTTCTAAGCGGATACGATCACCTCGCATCCGCTCTTCCTGCTCTACGTAAACGTGTACTACGCGCCGCAAAGCGGTCTTTGGTACTTGTTAGCAGTCGTGCTTACGATCCCCTTCAGGTGCGAAACCCGAGAGACTTGGCTGCTTTTTCCACCCTATTAGGACTGAACCGAGAGCAAGCTCTTGACGCTGTAAGCCGTATTCCAGAATCAATTCTAGCGACGAAGCTAGGCAACCTTGGTGCGTAGGAAGCGTCGCTATCTAGCCGTTCGTATCCTTCACGAACAACCACTCCCCGCTACTGCAATCATCAACACCTTACGTGATCTAATCGCACGTCTTTTCGGCTCAGTTACTTTGTCCGAGGCGCGCATCTTGCCTCTTCACGCAGTACCGGATCAAAGCATTGTCGTAATCGGCTGTGATGCTCAGTACTACGATCTCGTTCGCGGCACACTCTCCCTCATACACGAATTAGAGGGGCAGAGAGTCGGCATCGATGTCGTCAAAGCGTCAGGAACGATACGCGGTCTTCGCCGACTGCTCCGCGAAAAGCCTTGGCTTATCGACCCCAAACAATACATCCCCATCCGTAAAGCTGTCTTAGCCCCAGCTCTGCCCTGAACAAACGCTTATAGGAATCGAAGTGCGCTTGTCCGCATGTTCCCCCCACCGACAGCTTACGACCGTGCGATAACCGTATTCTCTCCAGATGGAAGGATTCTGCAAGTTGAGTACGCGACTGAAACCGTAAAACGAGGAGCTCCTGGTATCGGGATTCAAACTGTTCACGGGGTAATACTTGTTGCACACGAGCCTTCGCGTAGTCCGCTTGTAGATCCTTTATACTCACAGAAACTTCTTCAGATCGACGAGCATATTGGCGTTGCTGCAGCTGGTCTTAGCTCCGACGCACGCGTTCTCATTGATGTTGCTCGACAGTATGCACAGATACACCGCCTCATTTATGACGAACCTATCCCTATAGAGGTACTCGCACGCCGTATCGGCGACATCAAACAAGCATACACACAACATGCAGGAGTGCGCCCCTTCGGTGTGTGCCTCCTATTCGGCGGTGTCGATTCAAGCGGACCAAGCCTGTTCGTTAGTGAACCTGCAGGCATTGTCTACCGGTGTAAGGCTAAGGCTGTAGGAAGAGGATCCGAAGAAATACACCGTATGCTACTTGAAGAGTATAGAGAGGATATGACCCTCGACGAAGCACTACTCTTAGGCATCCGATGCCTCCTCAAAGTTATCGAACGTACAGAATCTAGCTCGGAGGAGGGTTCTAAGGGAGAGCCTAAAATACCTCTTCATCTCGAGATACGTGCTGCTGTGATTCCTACAGAAACCCGGCAATTCAGATTGCTCGGGTTAGATGAGACCCGCGAACTTATAGAGAAGATCAAGTCCTCCTCCTGATGAAAAAACTCACCATCGCTAGACTGCGGAGGGGAGGCAAACAGTTTGAAATTCTCGTCAATCCCGACCCCGCCTTCAAGTACAAGTCGGGAGAACCGATAGGGCTTGACAAAGTGCTTGCCATCGACATAATCTACACGAAAGCAAGCGCAGGAGAGCGTGCTTCGCGCGAGGACCTGATTAAGGTCTTTGGCACCGATAATGTAACCAAGATAGCGGAAATCATCCTGAAGGAAGGCGAGCTACAGCTAACCGTCGAACAAAGACGCCGTATGGCAGAGGACAAGCTTCGCCAGATCATTCACATACTTTCACGCAACTTCGTAGACCCACGAACAGGACTACCACACCCACCTCAACGGATTGAACTAGCTCTAAAGCAAGCGCGATTCCATCCCGACCCCTTCAAACCCGCCGAAGAGCAGATAGAACGCGCTGTGGAAGTGCTTCGACCGATACTTCCTCTCAAGATGGAAACCGTTCGCATTGAAGTTATCCTTCCTCCGCACTATGCATCGAAGCTATACGGTACCCTTCGCAGATCTGGAGATGTAGAGTCTGAGGAATGGCTTACCGATGGCTCGCTGAAAATGCGTCTCTCTCTACTAGCGGCAGTCTATCCTCGCTTAACTGACTTGCTTGCACGAGAAACTCACGGAGCTGCAATAGTCCGTAAGCTCGAATGAGCCAACCCTCTACACCCTCTGAACGCATTCTCGTAGTTCCCGGCGATCAGCTTCCAGTTACTGCAGCCAAAATCGATCACGAAACCATATTTCGCGAAAACGAACAGTACTACTCTACGGTTGTCGGTCTCTTTGAACAGCGACAAAATCGCGCAAACGTTGTTCGCCTCTTCGGTCCCTACACCCCTAAAGTAGGCGATGTCGTCGTAGGGATTATCATCGACGAAGTACTCCTAGGATGGAAAGTTGACATCAACGCAGCACGTCCTGCCCTTCTCCCCTTCACCAACGTCCCTTCGCGAAGTAAGCTATCTATCGGCGATGTTATCGTCGCAGAAGTCGCGGACTATGGTGTTAGTCGAGGAGTTGTCCTCAACATGCGGGAGAAGAGGGCGCGGACTGGTCGTCGCAAGACTAGACGTAGACAAACCAAGAAGACTCGTACAAAGGGACGTCGCTTAGGCAGAGTTACTCGCGGCTTTCTCGTTGCCATTCAGCCATCAAAACTCCCCCGTCTCATAGGTCGCGGTGGCTCTATGATCTCCGCCATTAAACGAGGACTAAACCGCGACATTATCGTCGGTGAAAACGGATACCTCGTTCTCAGAACAGAATCCTTGCGAAAACGCCAGATATTCGAACGCATCATTAGAATCATAGAAGCTCAAGCCCACACAACGGGCTTGACCGAGCGCGTAATCAAGCTCTTAAGCGAATCACTATCATCCTTCTCTCTTGAACACAGTAGCGGCGAAAGTGCAACAGGGAGGGGGAGCGGAGGGGCAAGCCGCTGAGGAGTGGCGCCGCCCCGATGGGCGTGCTGCTGACGAATTACGCCCTTTACGACTAGAGGTTGGTGTTCTAGAAAACGCAGAGGGCTCCGCCTACGGAGAACAAGGGAGGGGTAAGATCCTTGTTGCTGTCTACGGTCCTACCGAAGTTCATCCACGGCACATGGAGCACGTAGATCGTCTAACTATGCTGTGCCGCTACCACATGGCTCCCTTCTCCACAGAGGAGCGTCGTCGCCCCCAACCAACGCGTCGTGACATAGAGCTGTCAAAGGTGATTCGAGAAGCGCTTGAAGCCGCTGTGCTCACAGAGCGTTTCCCCCGATCCATGCTCAAAATCTTCATCGAAGTACTCGAGGCTGCAGGCGGAACTCGTTGCCTAGGAATAACACTCGCCTCCCTCGCGCTTGCAAACGCTGGAATCCCAATGCGAGATCTCGTAGTCGGCTGTGCTGCTGGTAAGTACAAGGGACGCATTGTCCTCGATCTATCTGAAGAAGAAGACAAGGAGGGAGAGGCGGACATGGCTGTTGCAATAATGCCTAGCCTAAACCGGATAGTGCTCCTTCAGATGGATGGCGAGCTCACTCGCGAAGAGTTCTTCCAAGCTCTCGACCTCGCAATCGAAGGCTGTCGGCGCATTCATAAAATGCAAGTTGAAGCAATCAAGAGAAAGCTGCAGGAAGGTCTCGCCTTAACGCCTCCTACAGAAGAAAAGGAATAATGTCGCTAACACCAGTACTTCCACGGATCAACAAACTTCGCGAACAAGAGATCCGAACTGCGCTACGGCAAGGTATACGTATCGACGGACGTGGTTTTGATGAGTATAGATCGATTCAAGTTACAACAGGTGTTGTATCTCAGGCAGAGGGTTCTGCTAACGCTCTGATAGGAGGAACTCGCGTTATGGCTGGTGTTAAGATCGGGCTAGCTACCCCATACTCTGATCAACCAAACATGGGGGTTCTGATCGTGAATGCGGAGTTCGTACCTCTCGCCTCTCCAACGTTCGAACCAGGCCCTCCCGACGAAAACGCTATCGAACTTGCGCGAGTAATCGATAGAGGGATTCGTAGTAGCAAGGTCATCCTCTTAGAAGAGTACGCTCCTCTACCCGGTAAGCGCGTCTATGTTTTCTTCATCGACATCTACGTTCTTGACCACCTTGGCAACCTCCTCGACACCGCCGCACTTGCTTCCATTGCTGCTCTATACACCGCTAAGATACCGAAGGTTGAGGTCGTGGGCGACGAAGTCTCTCTAAACCGAAGCGTCACCGAGTCGATCCGCACCTCCGCACTACCGATAACCGTAACCGTTGCGAAGGTGTTCGATCACTTGCTTGTGGACCCAAACCTAGAGGAGGAGCTGTTAGCTGAAGCACGTATAGCAATCACCACTACTGAGAGGGATACTATCTGCGCAGTTCAGAAGATGGGTTCGGGTGCCTTTACACGCCAGGAGATTGAAGAATGTGTAGAACTAGCGTTTAAGTGCAGACCTAAAATAGAGGAAGCACTACGTCTGGCGATCGGCCATGCCTAAGCGCATCACCCCTGAGGAGCGAGTTGCTCGCATGATGTTCAACAGAGCACCGACGCTAAAGATTCGGTGGGCGCGCTGCGTTCTCCCCGCGCGTTCACGCCATGTTTGTCCTCGTTGTCAGAAGAAAGCTGTTCGACGGATAGCTGTGGGAATCTGGCGCTGTAGGTCCTGCGGCTTCACGTTCGCTGGGGGGGCTTATACGCCCACGGTTGAACGGAGGTAGACCGCCCATACTCACAACAACCTCGAGAAAACCTGCTCGAAGAACCCGCTCCTTTCATCGGGATCTGGTAAAGTCGTTCGTTAACCTAGTCCGCTTTACACGCGGGAAGTACTCGGTCAGGGACATCGTAGGTCTCTGCCAGTTTCGACACTATAATCGCGTCATCTTCATCGATGAGATACGCGCTAACCCCTCTAGGATGCGGTTCTACTACGTAGAAGGAGACGACTTGAAGCCCGCCTTCATACTCCTCCTCAGCGGTGTACGACTCATTCGCGAGTTTCGTAACGGAAAAGATGTGCGCGCGCGGTTTATTGTCCCGTTCTCGGGGACGCTCACTGAAAACCAGATTGTAGACGCTCTTGCAGAATTCTTCGGTCTTCGCAAACTCCCTCCTTCTGAGAGTCTTAAGGACAAGGGTGCAGGCATCGTAGTACGCGAACGATCGGATGGCATCGTTGCTCTAACATGGGTAGAAGCTGGAAAACCTACCGGATTCGAAATACGCGTACGCAAGTTCGTTAAATGACCTACCGTATTCAACTGACCGTATACATTCCTCTCCCAAACCCCCTTCTGCTAAACGCAGTATTCGCTGCCATCGAACCGGAAGTTCGAGCGCTACCTGAGGTATCCAAACGATCCACTGCCTCGGTATCCATCGATGGTACACGCCTCGTTCTCCATCTAGAAGCCACCGACTTCTCCGCTATGCGTGCTGCAATGAACAGTTTTTTACGGTGGATAGCGGCTATAACGGACGCAGTAAGTGCGGTAGAGAGCATTGAGCGCAGAACCGAGTCTGCCGGGAAGTCTACAAGAGAAGCTAGCGCGTCTTCAACGTAGCCAGCAAATTATCGCCCAGCTTATTGCTCAACGACAGCGAGTTGAGGCCGAGCTACAGGAGGTTACGTCCGCAATTGAAGAGCTGGAGAAACTTCCGGACGATGCGGAGGTGTTTAAAGTAGTTGGCCCTCTTCTCATTCGTACTTCAAAGGAAGAGGCTCTCAAATCCCTTAAGGAACGAAAGGAAGAGCTTGAGCTACACCACTCCATTCTCGTAAAGCAAGAGAAGAAAGAACGCGATACAATGGCTGCCTTACAGAGGGAAATTCAGGAAGAACTGCCCCGAACAGGCTCCTAGTCCTTGGAGATAGCAGCAGAGCAAGCACGTTATTTTCGAAAGGTAGTCCTAGAGTACAGTGAATGCTGGATTGCAACGCACGTACTAGCTGACATCGATGCAGTAGCGAGCGTAGCTGCCCTCGTTCACATCCTTCAGAAGATCCACGACGCATGCGCGATTTCCCTCGTCTTCCCCGAAGGTGTAGCCGCTTCTGCGCGCGCGCTCCTCTCCCTACTACCTCAGAAGCTTATTGTGAAGGAACTTCCTACCTCTCCCCCTCTCCTCATCCTCGTTGATGTTGCTAATCCTCGGCATACTGGCTGGCTTTACGAAAGAGTTCCATGGAACGCGACTCCTTGTATCGTTATCGATCATCATCAAATGTTGCACCAACCACCAAACACCGTTCTTCCGATCGTAGTTCCAGAAGCAGCGGCTACTTCCGAAATCATCTGGCAGCTAGCTCGGCACCTCAACATTCACTTACCTGCAGACATAGTAACTGGACTGCTTGCAGGAATTCTAGTAGATTCCAAGAACTTCACCTCAGCAACGCCTTCAACGTTTAGATGCGTAGCAGACATGCTCGAGGCTGGAGGTTCTCTATCTAAGGCACGTGAGCTAACCATTTCAAGACCTGATATCTCCGAGCGAATCGCTCGGCTAAAGGCTGCGCGCAGAATTCGGCTCTTCCGTAGTAATGAGTGGCTTATCGCCGTGACACGTGTAGGGTCTCATCAGGCAAGCGCTGCGAACGCACTCATCTCCATGGGTGCGGATCTAGCAGTAGTATACGGTATTCAGAAAAAAGAGCTACGAATAAGCCTACGCTGCACTCCTCTCTTCAGAAAAAGAACAGGGATCAACCTAGCAACCGACCTAGCTAAACAGATCGCCGAGCTTTTAGGCGGTTCTGGTGGCGGTCATCCGGCTGCTGCAGCAGTCAAAGCACCGTTTCGTAAGCAGCGTATCGAGTCTGCTATCCTATCTGAAATAGAGCGCCTTCTCCCTCTAGAGGAAATTCTTGTTGAGTGAGCTTGCTATCCTCGCTCACCACCTAACCGTTCAGTATCCTGAGTCCCCTCATCCCGTCTTCCAAAACCTATCTCTAGAAGTGAGCCTTGGAGAATTCGTTGTCCTCCATGGTCCAACTGGTTGCGGTAAAACAACGCTTCTATACTGCATAGCTGGTATAATACCGAAGATAGTGCCTGCTCGAATCGAGGGAACGCTACAGGTTTTAGGAAACGATGTACGCAGCTTTCCACCGTCTAGTTCCCCTATCGCATTCATCCCTCAACGCATAGATGCTGCACTTCCACTAACCTCAACTACAGCCAACCTCTGTCTACTATCAGGAGCTAGCCTCTCTGAGGTTGACCAGATTTTGAAGCAACTGGGTCTGGGCGCATCAGCCGCTCTTGAAGTATGGAAGTTATCGAGAGGAAAGCAGACTCTCGTTGCCTTAGCTGCTGCACTTCTGCGGAAACCGCGTTTACTACTGATAGATGAAGCCTTCAGCAACCTCGACTTACAGAGCGGCAGGCTCGCTCTACAGCTCATTGAGCAAGCGCGTAGGCAGAACACGCTCACGGTCCTTGCTGTAGAACACTGGTTTCCAAAACAACTCACTAACATGATATCGCGAACCCTAGACTTTCGCAGCCTGGTTCGTAGTTGATTGAAGCACAATCTGTTTGGTTTTCCTACGCTGGAGGACCTACTGTTATACGTGGGGTCTCCTTATCTGTGTCACCAAGCGAACTGGTGTACATAGAGGGACCGAACGCATCAGGTAAAACTACCCTCTTGAAGCTTTTGGCAGGTGTTTACAAACCCCTTCGCGGCAGAGTACTTGTCGATGGCTTAGATACGCGAAAAACCCCGCCGCACATTCTTGCACGACATGTCGCCATGGTATTTCAAGACCCTGGTACACAGCTAGTAGGTCGTACTCTTGAAGAAGAGGCTGTCTTTGGAGTAACAATCATCGGGCTAGACGAAGGCTCCGTTCGAAAGCGGTTCGTAAAGTACTTACGTACATTTGGTGTACTCCACCCGCTCTCTACCCCTCCTCGCCGTCTTAGTCTTGGAGAGCAACGGCTTGTAGTGCTCGCAGCCTGCTTAGCGCGTCAACCACGTTTTATCCTCTTGGATGAGCCGTTTTTCGGACTTGATGCAGAGACGCTAACTTCTGTAGTTCAGGTACTGTCCTCCCAAGGCTATGGTATCGTTATTGCTTCCTGCCACTATCCTCCCTTCTCGCCAAACAAGCACCTACACCTCACCGATGGCAAGCTTCAGTAAAACCTGGCTCTTACGCGTCTCCTGCGCTTTCTTGGAACTTGTTCTTGGAGCCATATACAGCGCTGTGCTTGTTTGGATTTCCAACCTGTGGGGGTTATTTGCGTCCGCGCTACCTTGGGTAATCTTACTCGCCACCCGGCGGCGCATCGAGCGATACTTACGAAGCCTTCTCCTCATATTCGTGGGGCTACTTCCAATCATGCTGATAGCTAGCCTACTGTTCCACACAACTACCTTCTTTTACCTCATCCCTATTCGAGCAGCGGTTTTCGCAGTAATTGCTGCCTCTACAATTCGAACCGAGGCCCTCGAAGGACTCATCCTTGCAACACGGGGAAGGGCTCGTGCGCTAGCCACTAGCATTGCCTTTGCTATGCGACTCTTAGCTTCATCAGAGAGAGAGGTGCGTGAAACCGTTGAAGCGCTACGTGCACGAGGAATAGCCCTCAATCGGCATGCATGGCGTCATCTACCTACTGTTTTGACAGGAGTACTCGTACCTTGCTTTTCAACTTCTGTCTCCTATGCGATCGATTCCGTAACGACAGTACAACATCTCTCCGCAAAGCAACTCAGAGCACACATTCTCGTTTCCAAACGCTGCGCTATTCGCATGATCGCGCTTGCGCTCCCCCTACTCCTAGCGATATGCTTTGAATTAAACCTAATATAGGGTATTCGCCGCCTTCAGGCGCTATGTCATCACGAATCAAGAAAGTTAGCGAGGTCGTGCGTATCGTGCGCGATAAATCTCTAATCCGAAAGGGTCGCTAAAAGCGACCCCGGAAAATATAGGGATTATCGCGCACGTAGACCACGGTAAGACTACACTCACCGACTCTCTTCTCATGGCAGCGGGACTTCTCTCCCCCACAATGGCGGGGCGCGCACTAGCCCTCGACTATTTGCCTGAAGAGCAGGAGCGGCAGATGACCATCAAGGCAGCAAACATTAGCCTCTACTTCGAGTGGGAGAACAAGCCCTACATCATCAACCTAATTGACACTCCAGGGCACGTAGACTTCACAGGCAAAGTAACCCGCTCCCTCCGCGCCATCGACGGCGCTATCGTCGTAGTGGATGCAGTTGAAGGCGTTATGGTTCAAACAGAGACAGTTACGCGTCAAGCATTAGAGGAGCGCGTACGCCCCCTCCTCTACATCAACAAAATCGACCGACTAATCAAAGAGCTATGTCTCACACCAGATAAAATGCAGAAGCGCCTCGCTTCCATAATCAACGACTTCAACAACCTCATTGAAATGTATGCAGAGCCTGAGTTCCGAAACAAGTGGAAGGTTTCTGTAGAGACAGATACAGTTGCCTTTGGGTCCGCTAAGGATAAGTGGGGCTTCACCGTGTCAATCGCGCGCGAGCGTGGGATAGGGTTCAAACATGTTTATGAAGCATACGAAACTGGAAATGTCGGATTCCTACAGAAGAAGGTTCCCCTATACGAAGCGATCTTACGGATGGTCGTTAAACACATCCCTCCACCAAATGTAGCGCAGCAGTATCGTGTTCCCATCATATGGAAGGGCGATCTAGATAGCGAGGTTGGTCGCGCAATGCTCGCATGCAAAGATGACGGTCCCGCTGTAATGTGTGTAACCAGCGTTAAGGTTGATCCTCAGGCTGGCGTTGTGGCTACTGGCCGCTTGTTCTCAGGGGTGCTTAAGAAAGGCATGGAGGTCTATTTGATCAACGCTAAGAGGAAGGCACGTATCCAGCAAGTCTGTATTTACATGGGTCCTCATCGGGAGATCGTTGAAGAAATTACTGCAGGAAACATTCCTGCTCTCCTTGGAATAAGCGATGCTCGTGCAGGTGAAACGCTCGCGACCGTTCCAGATGTAGCGCCCTTCGAGAGTCTAAAGTATGTAACAGAGCCTGTTATCACCATCTCTATAGAGCCGAAGTATAGCCGCGACCTACCGAAGCTGGTTAGCATACTCAGAGATATGTCCATCGAGGACCCCAATCTCGTTGTTACCATAAACGAAGAAACTGGTGAGTACCTGATATCAGGACTCGGTCACGTCCACCTCGAGATTGCGATTGGAGAGATCCAAAAACGTGGTATAGAGATCGTTACTTCAAGACCAATAGTTGTATACAGAGAAACCGTGAAAACCTCGTCTCCCGTTTTTGAAGGCAAATCGCCTAACAAACACAACAAACTGTACATCTCCGTTGAACCTCTTGAAGAAGAAATTGTAGAAATGATTCGACGAGGCGAGCTTCACGACCAGATGGACCGACACGCAGTTGCCCGCCTTCTCCGCCAACGAGGGTGGGATAGCGATGAAGCTCGAGGAGTATGGGCGATAAACGAGTACG
>QMWL02000011.1 GCA_003661605.2 archaeon | reverse complement strand
GTCTACTACGACTCTGTGTACGAGCTAACCAACACCGCGGACCGACCTATTCCAATATACATCGAATTCGTACCAGGAGGGTGGGAGTATGCAGGAACGCCGGACATGAGCCGTGTAGAGCATCTACGCGTTTCGATTCGAAAGGATGAAACGGAGGTCGTTCAGGTCGAGATCCGCGATGGAATGCTAGAAAAGTCCAGTGGTTCAGATACGCCGATCACACTCGGACCCGGTGAGAAGGCGCTGGTCACACTTCTACTCCGCTTCGCACCTACAGCAGCCCAGAACGATAAGTTCCGACTTAGGCTAGAGTTAGTAACGCCTCCAGGAGCTTAGACCATTTCAAAAACTTCTCTTTTTTAGGCGACCTCGAACTCGATTTCTATGCTGGATACGAAACGCTTACGCCCCTCCTCGGTGGTGAACTCCTCGGAACCGATGCGGATGTCGGTTACGTTGATCTGCCCTGGGAATCGCCGCTTTACTGCTTCAACTACGTCGACGGCACGGGGGATGTTGGTGCCGCGTGCTTTGACGGTGAACCGCTTTGTTCCGCGCTGGATGGCGAGAACTATAGCCAGCATGTAGGCTGGTAGGGGTCGGCGGCCGACGAAGATTATGGTCCTTTCTTCTTCAGCCATGGGCGAACGCGCGCTCTTTAACTAGATAAAAAAGTTGTGAGAAAACTAGAGCTGGCGTATTCGTTTCCGTAGCTGACGTTCGGCTTCGATCAGCACCTTGAGCGGGATATCACAGTAGGTTCCATCAGGGAGATGGCGGCGAACGTGAAGAGGCAGGATTCCAGTTTCTACTTCACGACGGGCGATGTCGATGAGGCTATCGCCGGGATGTACCTCTACCATCGGCTTAGCACCTTGTGCGAGTTCGAGCCAGCGGAGACCAATCAATCGAGCTTTCTCAAACCTGGTTATTCCATACGGGGGGATGCGGACCTGAGAAATATAATCGGGCTCGCCCTCCTCGGACGAGTCTTTCTCCTCCTTAGATTTCAAACTCGCTGCTCTTCGTCTCCTCTTCCTCCTTCTCCTCTTTCTCCTTTTCTTTCTCCTCTAGACGAGAAGCCGCAACTATGTCGTCGATCCTCAGGATCATGCAGGCAGCGTCAACCGCCGACTTGAAGGCCTGGAGTTTGACAATAGCAGGTTCGTAGACGCCAATATTAGCGATGTCCGCGATCTTTGCGTTAATCACGTCGATGCCGTAGCTGTTACGACCTTGTTCGTGATGTGAACGGAGCTCGGTGACAGCCTCAATCGGGTCGATGCCGCAGCTCTCTGCTAGTGCGATGGAGATCTCCTCGAGAGCCTCTGCAAATGCTTGGACGGCTAGCTGTTCCTTGCCTTTGAGCTTGAGTCCGAAGTCGCGGATGTGGCAGGCTACTGCCATTTCAATCGCACCGCCACCCACTACAACGCGAGGATCGATAAGAATGTCTTTAACGACGTTAAGTGCATCGATGGTTGCACGCTCATACTCGTCCACCAACCGGTCAGAGCTGCCGCGAACCAAAATGGTGACCGACTTAGGATCAGCACACCCTTCGATGAAGACCATGCGGTCTTCGCCCACCTTCTCTTCGTAGACGCGCTCCGCACGCCCAAGGTCTGCTTCGGTGATGTCTTCTATGTTGGTGACAATGCGCCCTCCAGTAGCTTTGGCAAGCTTTTCGATGTCGCTACTCTTAACACGGCGTACAGCGAGAATTTCTGCTTTGGCGAGGAAATGCTGTGCGGTGTCATCAATACCTTTCTGAGTGATGACAACGTTAGCGCCAACGCTCTTCAGCTTCTCCACCATTTTGCGCAGTTCTTCAGTTTCTGCGTCCATGAATGCTTTCATCTGTTCTGGGGACGAGATTCGGATCTTCGCATCGAACTCTGGCTTCTCGATCTCGAGTGGACAGTTGAGGATGGCGATTCGGGCGTTCTTCACGAGCTTGGGCATATCGGGGTGAACAACCTCCTTGTCTATCACGATGCCCTTAACTAGTCGAGAGTCTTCGAGGCTACCACCCGCCTTCTTCTCGATCTTAACATCGTCCACATCGACCTTGTACCGACCGTCGGGAAGCTTCTCCGCAACGGTTAGGATGGCTTCGACGGCCATTTTCGCTAGGAAGTCCGCTGCTCGTGCTGAAGACTTGGTTGAGACGGCGACCCTTGCGATTCGAAGGAGCCACTCCCGATCCTCAGGATCTATCCGAATAGCGTACTTGTCAAGCGCTTTGATGGCTTCCTGGAATGCCTTCTTATACGCATCTGCGATGATGGTAGGGTGAACGTCGCGGTTAATTAGAGGCTCAGCTTTATCGAGAAGGAAGCCGGCGAGGATGCAAGCTGTTGTAGTACCGTCTCCAACCTCATGGTCCTGGGTCTTCGCTACCTCGACCATCATCTTTGCAGCCGGATGCTGTACCTCCATCTCGTCGAGAATAGTTGCACCATCGTTGGTGATGGTAACGTCGCCGAAGCTGTCAACGAGCATTTTATCCATGCCGCGAGGGCCAAGGGATGTGCGAAGCGCGTCAGCAATGATACGAGCAGCAAGGATGTTTACACGAAGAGCGGCCCGACCCTTTGTTCGAGTAGTTCCCTCCTTAAGGATCAGTATTGGAGTTCCAGTGAGAGCTGGTGCAGACGCCATCGCGGCGCACGCCGCAAACGGTGAATATAAGCTTTCTAATTAGGCGAATGTTATAGGGGGTGCACAGGGATGTTGAAGACCCAACCTATTGCATCTGCAAGCCGCGAATAGCGTCCTAAAACGAGTATGTGGTGGTTTCCGACTGTTCGGAGGATTCTATCGACCGTTACGGAGGGTCGAACCCATGCTTGCGTACGGCAAGCATCGTTGCGGAGCGGTTGTTCGGATAGGATTTCACCGTAGAACGTCGTGATGTATGAGAGGTCAGCTGGTGCGTAAAGTATGGTGACAGGACCAGGCTTAACGTATCCTCGTACGGCGAGCGGAAAGCCAGATTCGAAATGAGGTGTATAGTGGAGGTCTGCTGTAAGGGAGGGTGCGATAGTGCAGTGTGCGAATAATAGACGGTTGTTGATGGCGTCTGCTTCCACCAAGTTCGCCATCCAGAAGGGCGTACGAATCGCTATCTGAACTGCAGTCGCTACGAGTGTAGCAGCGACATCTGCTTCACATATAGCAGGGATATCGTCTTCGATAAGCGCAGCGAGAGCGAGGCAAGGCGTTACACCTAGTTCAGTAAGAAGGGGAAAGCAGTCTACGGTAAGAGCATCGAAGGGGTTCTGACGAAGTACCGAGAGCAGTTTGAGAGCACTTGCAGCATCTTTAGGAGGGGGAGGTAGCTTATGTGGAGAAGGAGTTGCTGCTTCGAGAGCGCTCTTCGCTACATGACGCGATTCTATGCGAAATCCGTACTTCTCTAAGGCTCGCAGCTCTTGAAGACGTTCAGAGCGGGGGTTGACTACTGTGAGACGGATACCACTATGAACAGCGTGAAGAAGGCGTGCAATCCAAACAACCTGCTCAGGCGAGGTGGCGAGAAATCCTCTCCAAGCGTTAGAGCTACGGAGCTTCTCTCGAGCAGAGAGCGCGGCCGGGAGGCTGTTGTTCCCACGGTATGCCCAGAGAACCCACCTACGGTGACTTAGGATGCTTACTAAGGTTCGTGAAATTCCACCACTTCCAGCAAGCACTACTACAGCATCATAGGCGCCCTCATCGATTTCTGGAGGCGAAGAGCCTGGGTAGTGGATGTCGTGAAGATGCACTTTCAGACCGTGTACAGTAAGCTGATCAACTAGCTGGTCGATCTGGTTTTGAATACGAGGAGCATGTAAACGCCCTACTACAGGGAGGATGAGGAGTGTAGCGGGCATCTCTGCGAAGAGCGAGAGGAATATAGCGATTCCAACGCTTTTACCTGACGATAGAACTTAGGGGTGCGGAAACCACGGAAGCTAATTCCGATCAACAAACCGATTTTGGGGCGAGAGGAGCTGCAGGCTGCAACGCGCGTGTTACGTAGTGGTCTTCTTACTGAAAAGACAGGTGCAGGACCGCTTACTCGTCAGTTTGAGCAGGAGTTTGCGCGGTTTGTTGGTGCGAAGTATGCCGTAGCGGTAAACAGTGGCACAGCAGCGCTTCATGCAGCATTTCTCGCTCTCAACATAGGTCCAGGGACGGAGGTAATCATGCCTAGCTTCACCTTCGTGGCAACAGCGGAGGCAGCAGTGTTAGCAGGTGCACGACCAGTATTCGTGGATATCGACCCGCAGACCTATACCCTAAACCCTGACGAGGTTCGACGGGCTATCACAGAGAAAACAGCCGCCATCGTTGCTGTCCATCTTTACGGACATCCGTGTGACATGAAGCCTATTCTGGAGATTGCTGAGAAAAACGGGTTAGCTGTTATCGAGGACGCTGCACAGGCACACGGCGCAGCCTATCGTGGAAAGCCTGTGGGTAGCTTGGGAGATGTTGCGTGTTTCAGCTTCTACGCAAGTAAGAACATGACAACTGCCTGCGGTGAAGGAGGAATGGTAACAACGAACGACAAGGAACTCTACGAGCGGTTAGTGCAAATACGTAACCACGGAGAGCAGCGCGCGTACTGGAGTGTTCGCCTAGG
Source organism: archaeon (assembly GCA_003661605.2). Classification (GTDB taxonomy): domain Archaea; phylum Thermoproteota; class QMWL01; order QMWL01; family QMWL01; genus QMWL01. Next base: position 7,238 of record QMWL02000011.1, on the reverse strand, counting down.
GCATAATTACCGGATGTCAGAAATCGCGGCAGCAGTAGGGTTAGAACAGCTGCGGAAGCTCCCTCGCTTTATCGAAGCAAGACGGCAAAATGCACGCACCCTTACGCGCTTACTTGCACGCTATAGCCACCTCGTTCAGATACCTGAAGTGAAGGAGGGGTGTACGCACGCATGGTACGTGTATACCGTTCGTCTTAGGAAAGCGAGGTGGGCAAAGCAGCGGGATAAGGTAGTGGATCTGCTGAGGCAGCGCGCGGTAGGGGCAGCAGTCTACTATGCAACACCGGTTCACCGTCAGCCGTTCTACCGCAGATTTCGTCCTCCTAACCCTCTACGTGAAACAGAGCGTGCAGCACGGCAAGTGCTTAGCTTACCTGTGCACCCCGGGCTCTCGATGCAGCAGGCACGGTATGTGGCTCAGGAGCTAGTGAAGGCGCTTCGCCGTGTGTTTCGCTAGGCGGTTTTCGCTTTCTGATTCTAGGTAGGAGTCTTCGGACAACGACGTAAGCGACTACAAAGAGACCTGTTACTGTTGGTATGGCAATGATTAGAAGGTCGGTTGTAGAAAGCCCGCGTACGATTACAACGCCGTTTGAGTAGAGGACGCTCCATCCATAAGCCGCTCCTATGCGTGCCGTAAGCTCTGCGGGAGGGATGAACACTTTGTTTGGTTTGAGGACGGTAATGCGACAAGAGTAAGAGACGCCGCTTCCGGGAGGTATTTCGAATGAAGAGAGGGTGATGGTGAGCATGCAGCCATACAGGGTTACTGAGAAGGTAGCACCCGTTGCCTCTAAGCCACCGTCATAACGCGTGTTTGGAGGGAGGCGTATGAAGAGAGAACCACAAAGAAGCGCTTCCGCCTCCCCAATGTTTCTAACAACTATCGTAAGCGAAATTGGTGAATTGGCAAAGAATACTCTATCTGATGAGGAGGAAACCTCCAACTGAAGCAGCGGACGATATGGATGTCCTGTTGCAGTAACGATGAGAGGAACGCGCCACGCATCTTCCCAGCCACCGACCTCAAGAGTTTGGAAGGCAAGCTGGTAGAGACCGGGTGAGGTTGGTATAGCGATCCGCTCACTTAGCGCGCAGTTCTCTGCGTAAACATCGAGTTCACTAAGCGTGCTAAAACTACCGTACCACGAGGTGCGTCCAACAGCGATCTGAAGCAGCGCACTACCTTCCACTTCGATAGTCAAATTAGCACTCCTATCGTAAGGAGCTACGATAGAGGATAGAGCGCGTACGGTTATCGTTGGTAGGCTCATGTTGTCAGGAAGATCACAACCTACTGCAAGTGGTGTTACCCAAGAGGTGCTTTCAAGGAAGAGGGAGTAGTTTGCTTCGAAGAGATCGCTGTCTCCATACTGTAGGGAAGTAGGTTTACAGTATAGCACCTTAGTCGTGTTCGGCTTATCCGCGCGCAATACGTACTCGAGGGATGCAGTGCCTCCGGGTGGAATATCCTGAAGCTTAAATCTCGTCTTAGCTCCTGAAGTTGTGTTGAAGAGCCCTGTAAACCATGTCTCCTGAATTGTTACATTTCTAGCTACATCGGAGCCGAGGTTATGAACGAAGATTGTGACACGGAGGGAGTCGTTGTATGCACAGGAGAGAGTGCTAAAACGACGTTCAACTACGAGGATGGGAAACTCTGCTGAAACTACAACGCAGGGGTCTATTGGCGAGTCGCTCAGTATGTAGGATAGCGTAAGATCGGCGGTTTCACCTTCAACGGAGGTAGGGTACGGAGTAGCAGATCTGACGTTAAAGCCTGAAACAAAGATGCTGAGAGTTGAGCTTGTTGCATTTGGGGAGCGTATGAACCCAGAAACGTCTGCTGCGAGGCTTGGACGTATCTCCCAGTTGTTATCGACACGGGTTATTCCGCGAGATGTTATGTAGCTATACTGAATGCTAACAGCAGTTCCCTCTACAAAGAGGGAAAGGGAGGTTTGAGATACGTAGGTGAACGTGCTACTTAGGTGGAATAGGATGGAGGGGATAGAGTTTGGGTAGTTGGGTAGGAGATAGTGGAGTAAGGCGGGGATACCGTTTATGGCGGGTTCTGTAGAGAAGTAGCGTATGGTATAGTAGGAGGATTCTTCCGCTTTGATGCTCATCAAACCTAGCTCAAGTCCGAGGATGGAGGCGAGCTTACTTGCACAAGAATCGGCATATCGTAGAGCTTCATCCGCGTCAGTTGCTGTAACACAGACTGCTACCACGGTTATGTTCTCTGATGTAGTGTCTGTGAACCAGGCTACCAGCGGATCGGGTTCGCTCTGTCTCGCATAGAGGTGGATTGAGTAAGCTTGGATGTGAGGATTGATGGAAAAGGGAAGATATGGAGAGGAGGGAGGCGCCAGCGCCTCTACCTCTATAGAGGCGCGTAGTCTGTCCGATACAATCTCGATACGTAGCTCCTCAGAGAGTACTGAGGAACTCTCCGTAGGAGTTGGTGCGGCAACGCTAGAGACCGTGTTGGTGAAGAGATGAGGGTAGTAGATGAGAGCTATCAGGAGGCATGTTAGGTAGAGGATGCGCCACCTCACGAGGAGGGGTGATGAGGCGCATAAAAGCCAAAGGCAGTAGTGTGTAGCTTTTAAGCAGCATCTTCGAGGCACGAGAACTTGAGCCTAGGCCTGGATAGCGTTCCTTCAAAGATTGTGGTGGAGGCGGTGCTTTCAGATAGTCGTAGGTGGGTGTTTGAACTGGTTCGGGTAAAAGCGCCCATCGTGTTTGACCGTCTGTATAATCGAATCCCGCGTCGAAGCAGAGTTTACGTAGAGAGGTGGGAGCGGTGGATCCCCCTATGGCTCAAACTACCACCCGAGAGAGAAAGAACACGGTTTTCGCGAGGAGACGTGGTGTACCGCGCGTCGACAAACTCTCTTCACTTCATTCTTCGAGACGGAGCGGGGCGCCCCGGTACTTGCATTGGTCGCGTTTTGGAGGGGCTTGAAGTACTCGATGCTCTAGAGAAAAGCGCAACAGTAGCGCTTCGAGTGATCGGCTAGGCGCTAGCGGCGATCGTGTAGACAGGAAGGCGTGCGTTGCCAGATACGCGCTGCACCACACCTCGCCTCTCCAGATCTCGAAGCACCCGCCGCGCTGTACTGATCATTATCTCATAGCGCATCGCAAGCGTAGCAGGAGTGATGACTTTCATTGATCGAAGGTCCCTGATTAGCCGAGTCTCGCTTACAGAAAGGAAGGGAGAAGCGCCGCGCTTCTCAGACCCTCTAGCCTGTTGACGTGCTTGCTGTTGCTGTATCCGACGTTGCCGCTTCTCGATCGCAGAGATTGGCTTACGGTGAGCGCCACCCATCTATCCCCAGCACAAAGGGGGTTATTTACGGTTGCGCTCGGAGCTGAGTGTGGCTAGGATGCGCTTCAGAGCAGCCAGCATATCTTCCTCAAGTGTGATGGCTCTCCCAACGATCAGCAGATCGGCCCCTGCTGCAAGTGCTTGCTGAGGATCTCCTCCTTGTACGCCCACTCCTGGAGCTACTATTAGAAGGCTTCCAACGAGTTCGCGAACTAGGTGTATGGTGTCTGGGCGAGTAGCACCTACTACAACTCCATCGAAACGCCGTTCAACTGCCATTCGGCAAAATAGCCCATAGGCAGGGCTAGGGGTACGTGTTTGCGGATCTAGAACTGGTGTTCCAAAGGTTTCGTCAGCGCCGGGGTTGCTCATGAATACAAGAAGAAGCGCGCCTAAACCGAGTTCTCGAGCGGCAATAAGACCGCCTTCGAGCCCACCACGCCAACCAGGTAGCGGTGAGAAGATCACAGCAGAGAACCCTATGTCTGCTATGGCCTCTACCACCATACGATTTACGTGTGCAACATCGCCTAGCTTGAGGTCCGCAATTGCAGGTAGCTGGTGTGAAACTGCGGTGTTTACGAGATGACGGGCTACATTGGGGTAAGCGAGAAGTGCAGGCAGTCCGACTTTTACAGCGGCTAGGTGTGAAGCTAGAGAGGGTAGGGCTTTGATAACCGCTTCCAGCGTTTCTCGCGGATTAGGTCCAACGGGATCGGCTGCAAGAACTATTGGAGAACCGGTTTCCCTAATGCGAGATCGGATAGTTCTCTGAAATTGTGTTTCGAAGGTCAGGGACCGCTCTGCTTGGTTAAATCGCGTTCTTTAATCATCTCAATGAGCTTTCTAACTGCTTCGACGACACCAACACCTTTTGTTGCAATGCAGGGCACTACAGGTATGTCGTCGGGAAGCCCCATCTCAGCCTTAACATCCTCAGGAGGTAGTGCACCAGGCAAATCCTGCTTATTCGCCACTACAACTACAGGGATGTTCGGGTCTGTACGGACGCGGCGAAGGATGTCGAGAGCCCAGATGAATGTCTCAGGGAAGCTGCTGTCCACGATGAGAAGGATACCCACGCTTCCTACGGCAAGGATCTCTTGGAGAAACGCAAACCTGTCGTGCCCAGGAGTTCCGAAAAGATGCAGTTCGAACACGCCAACTTCCTCGTATCCAAAGTCGAGACCTACCGTTGTTTTTAGCTCATCTACGTGAACCGCTTCGCGGCAGAGCGCAGACACGAAGGTGCTTTTCCCCGAATAATACGGTCCGGTAACGAGTATCTTAATGGCGGGGCGGCGAGGTTTCTCCTTCTCCTCTACCTTTGCCTCCTTCTTAACGACCTCAACGGCGGCTGCCATCGATTATCCGCGTAGAGTTTCCTGTACTTGCTTCGCGGTTCGCTCCATTTCAAGAAGGACAAGCCCTACGTTTGCCTCAGGACGAAGGAGCGCGAGGAGAATAGCCTTCTCACCTGCACCCATCGCAACCATACGTCCTTTTTCCCCTTCGATCATCACGATTTGAAACCTACCCTGTCCCATTTCATAGGTTGCACGCTCGGCGGTTCCTACGATGGCTGCGGCCATTGCAGCGATTTTCCGGGCGTCAACGCCAGTAGGGAGGTCGTAAGCTATCATAAGACCGTCTCGACGAACAACAGCTGCGGCAGCGATTTCAGCGCGTCGTTCAAACTCGTGCAGAAGCTCCTCCAGCTTTTGCCTAATCGTGGACAAACCCCTCCACCTCCCACCGCTTTTTTATGGTTTAGAAGAGGACGCGAGCCTTAAACTCGCAGTACTCGTCGCCGATGGAGACGCAGCGTGTTTCAGTAACTGTGATTTCGCGTCCTACAAGCTCAGAGAGGAAGCCAGCAAAGAGTCCTTTGATGAAGTTGCAGGAGGGGCGTGGTTTTCGCCGCTTGGCGGACTCAAAGCTGTCCTTGAGGAGGATAACAGCGCGACCAGTATCAAGGTCGACCTCCTTAAATTCAGGGACACCCATACCGAAGGCGCGCATATACTGTTCAAGAGCTATAATCATATCCTTCGGCTCTAGCTTGTACTTGACCTTCAGCCACATAGCGATGTCCTTCCCGACCTTCTTCCCCGCGTTGTAGCTTACGATTGCGAAGCCTTGAGCCATAAGCTCTTCGTAAGTATCCCAGATGGCGTGAATCTCGCGAAGGGGGAAGACTACGAGGCGCATGTGGGAACTCTGGAGGGGGAAGAGGAGGGTGTCGGCGGGGAGAGGTTTGGGCTCTACCAGCTTTACATCAACAACACCTTCAAGCCCGCGGACACGCTGCTCGAGATCACCTAGGGGCACGGTAAGGTCGCTTGTTTCGAGGAAGAAGAGGTGTAGGTACAGTCCTGTAGCTTCTCTTGAGACCGATGAAAAGCGAATGTTAGCGCCAGCCTCAGAGAGGACGCTGAAGATCGTCGGGAGGGGGCGGTCCGCAAGCGCTACTAGCTCGGCTAGTCGCTCGTTCGGACCTAACTCTTCAACGAGGGCGAGGTTTCGGGTAAGTCCTTCGAGGGACATGCTCACACCAAGCCAGCTAATCTTTTAGCAATTTCTCCCATAGTCTTCGAGAAGGCGTGCTCTGGTCGTGTAAGAACAAAGATCTCACGCGTCCTACTTGCTTCAAGCACATCTTCGTCAAAGTAGATTACGCCAGCTACCGGGTAGTGGAAGTTAGACTCCACGATCCGCCGTACGATTGATTCGACCATCGCTTTAGGAACCTGACTGACCACGAGGAGGGGCTGTCTTCCGAAGCGACGGGTTAGCTCAAGCGTGATGGCAGTGCCAGTAAAGTCTTGCTTGTCGAGACGGAGAACAACTGCAACGACATCACAAGCAGCAATTGCGAGTAACGTGTCTTCGCTTATACCAGGGTGTGTATCTACGAGAATGTAGTCAAGGTTGAGTCCTCGCGCCATAGCGCGAATGCCATCAGTAAAGAGTGCTGCATCGTATCCCTCTCGAAGTACGCGAATTATTTCGTCGGCGGTGAAGCTGGCGGGTATGAAGTAGAGCTTTCCATTCTCAATACTTAGGTGTTGAGTAACATCTATGATGACTTCGGAGAGCTCTCTTCGCCCATAGAGAAAGTCGTTAAGCGTGCCACGAATCATGCTTCTGTCAACGCGGAAGGAGAGGTGTAAACCAGGGGCAGCGAGGTCTAGGTCTACAACACCCACCTTATGCCCTTGGAGAGCAAGCCAGCACGAAACGTTTGCAGTTATCGTACTCTTTCCGGTTCCTCCTCGGAAGGAGTGGACAGCAATTGTACGCACCAACGCGGGCTATAGCTTACGCAAATTAAGCGCTTAGAGCAAAGTAGTTAATGGAGCGCGAACTCGCATAGCATGGCTTCCTCATCGATGTTCGAGGAGTTCTTGGCGGACCTCGAACAGATGGTTTTAGAAGGAAGGGTAGAAGATGCGGTTGCACGCTGTCAAGCAGGATTGCGTGCTGGTGTTAGTCCTTTGCAGATTTACTCGGAAGGTCTTCGTAAGTGGGTACGCCGAGCCCTTGAGCGTATAGAAAGAGGGGCGCACCCGGCACTAGCTTTTCGTACATATCGGTGGGTGCGTGCCCTCTACGCTGTTCTTGAACCACACATTAGGAGAATCCCTGGCAGTCCGCGGGGAAAGGTCGTTACTGCGCTTCTTCCCAGTATTCAACGGGACTTCAGTTACGCAGAGCTCTATTTACAGCTGATAGACAGAGGTGCGAACGTGTACGATTTGGGAGAAGTGTGGGAGACGGACGCGCTGAAGAGCGATGCGCTGGCAGATGCTGATGTAATGATCTTTTGGTCTGAGGGATACTGTCCAGGCCTGTATGAGTTGGTGACGAAGGAGGTTTCCTCTGTACGTGGAACAACAGT
>QMWL02000010.1 GCA_003661605.2 archaeon | reverse complement strand
ATGTGGTATGGAGGTAGCTCGACGTAGGTTACATCGACTTCTTCGAACGTGACGTTGAGGAGCTGATCGTATGTGATGGATACAGGAGAGAACACCTTCTCATAGCCCTCGTACGCTACGCGGATTTCAACAGGCTGGTTTGCTGGCAGAGGTACGATGAAGTTGCCGTCTCCATCGGTATACCCCCAGAAGATGGTGTAGTTGTAAACCGTACCCTGTTGCTCGATGGGGAGAATTACACGCACTTCCGCGTTTCGGATGGGCACGTTGTTGCAGTCGACGACATGGACGGTGAGATGGTAGACATCACAAGATAGCGTTAGGTCAAGATCTTGGGTTACTGGCGTTGAGAACACTTTAACAGTAGTTGCAAGCCAAGATACAACGATCGTCAGGTTATCAGTTGGAATGACAGGAACAGGGCCTACTTCCCCATACCTCGTTCCGTTAACGAGGTGTGCATATCCAGTAGCAGGTATGAAGAGGGTAACGCTCGCGTTAGGTAGTACAACGCCGTGCCGATCGATGAGAACCAGTCTAACCGTGTAGAGGACGGGGGAGAAGGCAACAGACTTCTCCTCAGGCACGTGAATTATCGTACTTGTCACGTTCTCGAACTGGTATAGAAGGGTAACGCTATAGTTTCCATCCTCAAGGTACATGGATGCTACGCCGTTTTCATCTGTGATCGCAACACGGGGGTAGGGGCTAACCTCAGTCTTGTTCTCCACTCTGATCAGCTTGTGAACTATTATGCGAGCCCCGGCAAGAGGTTCTCCTGTACGGTTCTCTGCAGCAGTGAAGCTAACGAGATTATCAGACCCAAGCTCAACGAGTTCAATTTGCTCACGCCATGTTACCTCATGTCCAGAAAGCCCATGGTAAACGACTTCAACTGTGTAAACCCCAGGAGCAGCGCCCATCCCGCCGTAATACCATGTGAGAGAAGCAATTACTGGCGATTCGTATCGGTAGAAGTAGGTGTGTAGTGGTGACCAATCGCCTGTAACGTATGAGCGTGCAAGCCCATCGGTAGCGTTCGGCGTATCTCCGGATCCGGTCCAGTAGGTTTCCTCAACAACGTTTCCATCAGCGTCTAAGATACGAATCCACAAGTTAGTGTCGTAAAGCCCTACACCGTTGTCGATTTCAGTAGTTATACGAACCTCTTGTATCTGCGGGTCTATGTTAGTGTAGAAGGTGGTGACTCTCTCACCATCAGGGTTTTCAATAGATACACGAGGTTTAAGTAAAGATCGAACCGGAAGATCGATGTAGGCGGGATAGTCGGGTGAGTATACGAGGAACTTGACTGCGAAGCTGCTATCCGTTAGTAGCCAGATCCGTAATCGTAGAGTAACGGGGTAGAAGATTAGCCGCCCTGTTCGTTCATCGATTCTGAAAGCACCAGGATAGGGGATCTCAAGGTCGCTCGTTAGTTCAAAGGAGAAGTCGTACCGCCAATCCTCCCACGGTCGATCGGCAGTAGCGAGCGCAGGAGCAGGGTCTGGGTGAACATCTTCGAAGAGAATCCTACCGCCAGCAGTAGTGGTGGGTTCGATGTTGGGACCGGTAGAGTTCCAATCTATTACGGCGAACTCTATGATGATCTGATCGACGGTTCCTGAGCTTCGTGCAAGCCATATCGTGCCGTTAATCTTTCCAGCAGCAAGGGTGAAGTTGCTTCCAATAGGTGATTCAAACTCGACTAAGCAGCCAGACATGCCCGAAACACCGCTGGGAACCATCTTGGAGTAGCTGCGTAGCTCCCACTCTACGCCAGTATGTACGCCTGCTCGTGGGGCTTCTGTGACAAGCCCTTCATAGCTGAAGCAGTATCCGTTGGCTTCAAGATTTTCCTCTTGGAGCTTGTTGTTGTAGAAATCGACGCGCGACCGAATGTTAGCTAGGTAGAGGCGGAGGGTTGAAGGGGCTTCTTGGAGGGGTTGGGGGGATTTGATGGGAGGGGAGCGAGTTCGTACGGGGAAGGCGGTCGCTGCCATGCTCACAAGAAGGAAGACTATCAGGAAGAGCGGTGCTCTCATCGCTACCGGCGTAAATTCTCTTTATAAGACTTTGAGGAAGACTACGCGTGATAACTTACGCTCTACGCAGCCTCTTTCGCGACAGGCAGCGGCTAGCGGTTAGCGTATTGACGGTGTGCATTCTTACTACGTTTCTCGTCACAATGGACCTCGCTTCAGCAGAGGGGTTTGCCTACGCGCTTTTGGAGGATCTAGGGGGAAGGCGTACTGTAGGCTTTGTTACGTATCTGTCGCCTGAGGTAGTGTATTATAAGACATTTGAGCAGCTACAGGATATCATACTTAACGTTGATTATCACATTGTTGGTCTAGGGTTCATAGTAACCTTACCGTATAGGAGGGTTTGTGCATATGTTGGAGACTGTTGCATGTATGTGAACTGTGTAGTAGGCTCTAACGAGCCAGCCGGGATTTTTGTCGTTGAGGAAGGAGCTTGGACTGGTGAGGGTATAGCTTTAGAACAAAAGTGCGCACGTGTATGTAGTGCGTCACTAGGGGATATAGTAACCATCGAAATAAGAAACACGACAGAAAGCGCTGCTAGGGCTTCGTTCACTCTGTCAGCAGTTTACACAGCACGCCCCTACTGGCAAACAGTAACCCCCCTCCTACCAGTAGAGGATACTCGTTGGGAGCAGAAGCCTAACATCGCCTTACCTGCTAAATGGGTCTATAATAACCTGATACCACATGCCCTTAGTGTACTTATGTTTATCATAGTTCAAGTTGATGATTTCATTATAAAGGGTATTGATTGGGGGATTTCGGAGTCTGAAGTACTGCACTGGCAGTTAGAGGACGCGCTGATGTTAAATAACATCCCGTTCTACGGGCTCTACGATATACTTGGTCAGAAGCTTTGGGAGCATAAACAGCTGTCCACATGGCTTTACCTAGCGTTCGCTATATTCTTCTATGCACCCTTCATCGTCGTAGCTATTGTGGTACTGACTCAGGTTGCGAGCCTTCAGTTAGAGCGGCAGCGCCATCTACTTGGACTGCTTCGAGTACGGGGTGCTAGTGTGCATCAGCTAGTAGCAGCGCACGTGACCACCAGCATTGTCACAGCTACGCTAGGGGTCGCGCTCGCTACAGCAGCAATCCTTTTGACGTTATTTTCGTCCTCAGTAGGGCTTCTCCCTGTATGGAAGAATAGCGTTATTCTCCACGTTGTCTGGCAGGAGTGGGAATGGGGCGGTGTTTGGATGGTGGTGGTTATGGGTGTAGTGGCGAGTGTCGTCTATGCTTGGCAGGCGCGACGAGTACGGGAAATTGAGCCGGTAGATGCGGTTGCGGAATACATTGAGGAGGAGGCGAGAGAAGTCCGAGCAGGCTGGGGGTGGCGGATCCTTACAGCTATTGTACTGATGAGGGTACTGCCGTGGTTCTTCGGGGTATCAACTGCTGATATCTTACACCATGCAGGGAGGTCGGTGTTTCTGATGGTGTTTGCAGTGCTTTGGCTGTTCATCGGTAACATCTTTCTGATACTCATCCACGTAATACTGCCATATGTTCTCGTGAAAGGCGTGTTCGGTCTTCGAAAGGTCCGACAAGCGCTCTTTCGAGCATTTCACATGGTGTTGGGGTTAGGCTATGGGGAAGTTGTCAAGGCTGTAGAACGGCATGCAGCACGCCTTTACCGAGTAGCATTTGCCGTAGCGCTTGCGATGAGTATTGCAATTCCTTGGGTGATTATTGAAGAATCGCTAACCGCGTACGTAATGCAGCTAGGACCTCAGTCAGGAATTCAGCTTCTACAGGTAGCGGGAGGGCTTGCACGATGGGAGTTGATTTTAGGAAGTACTGCCGCAGCAATGGCGGTAGCAACACCAACAGTAGCAGCAGTTGTCGAAAGACGCCGCGAGCTGGGGCTTTGGCGTGTGAGAGGAGCGAATCGGCGGTTTATCGTGCGGTTGGTCGGGTTTGAGGGATTGGTTGCGGTTCTGATCGGTTTGTTGGTGGGGGTAGCGGCAGGGCTTACGATAGGATATGGTCTGATTTTGGAGGTAAACGCAATGCTTCACATCATGGAACCCGAGCTAGGTGCGATTCAACTAGTTGTTCCTTGGGAGCTGGTGGTGGAGCTTGTAGGAATAGCGGGGGTGCTACTCTTCGTTTCGCTACTGCCAGCAATCATATATGCGCGAAGAGCGAGCATCGAACTGATACGTTGGCGGTAGAACCAGTAATCGAGCTACGAGACGTGTTTAAGATCTACCACACAGGACGCCTGAAGGTCGTCGCACTTCGTGGGCTCTATATGAGCGTCCGCAAGGCAGAGATGGTGGCGGTTATGGGACCGAGTGGTAGTGGAAAGACCACTCTCATAAATCTCTTAGCGGGTATTGATAAGCCCACGGCAGGCTATCTGCGCGTATTTGGCGTTGAGCTTCACAAAGCTGATGAACGAACATTGGAGGAACACCGTCTACATCGCGTAGGTGTGATCTTCCAATTCTTCAACCTCATACCCTCACTTACAGCGTTAGAGAATGTAGAGCTGCCTATGGTTCTCGCAGGACAACCTATGATGCAGCGACGACAGCGCGCACTTGAGCTTCTTCGAATGGTAGGATTAGAACACCGAAAGCATCACCGCCCAGACGAGCTAAGTGGAGGAGAACAGCAGCGTGTTGCTATCGCGTGCGCGCTCGCAAACGACCCTCCGCTCATCCTTGCTGATGAGCCGACAGGAGAGCTAGACTGGGAAAGCGGTTCAAAGGTAGTAGAACTCCTTCGCCGCGCGGTTAATGAAGCGGGTAAGACCGTCATTGTAGCAACCCACGACCCACGTATCGCGCGAGTTGCGGACCGAATTCTTCGAATAGAGGATGGAAAAATCACTAGAGAATACCGCCCTACCGAACTGGTGGAGGCACCGAGAACTCCAAAAGAAGAGACTGTTGTGACCTATCTTCGGCGGCGGCTCGTTGAAGCAGAGGAGGAGCTACACCGCCTCGAGCGTGCACATAGGGAGGGAAGGATCTCTGGAAAAGAATTTCACGGAAAATATCAGCGGTTGTTAAACCTAATAGAAGCACTTACTGATGAGCTTCAGCGACTCGGGTACACCGCCTGACTTTAGATCGCTGGGGCTACTGGGAGGGAAGCGCGTTGTGTATACAGAGGAGCGTTGGCAGTTTCTTCGCCGGAAACGGTCACGTGCGCTTGCGATCATGACTGCGTTGGTGCAACGTGGTCTTGCACCAGTAGTGCATGGGAGTGTTGCGCGGGGGGATGTTCGAGCATCAAGCGATGTGGACGTCTTCATTCCTCGCCCGGTTCCTTCGTATCTGGTGGAGGTAGCGCTAGCAGAGGCGGGGTTTAGCTGGCAGTATAGAGAAGTTGTGAAAGCAACCCCGCTGTACGTTACTAAAGCGTACATCCACTTGGACGAGCTAACAACTGTGTCCTTCCCTCTCCAAAAGCTGTCCTGTACCGAACGGGAGTTCTACCGATTTGGAGGAGAGCTGGATCTTGAGGGTTTAAAGAAGGGGAGACGCGTGCCGGGAGTTACAAAGCAGCTCGTTTTAATCGTTCCTACAGAGGATGGTCATGAGGAGTACGAGGTTGTGGGCCGCGAGCACGTGGTGGCGCGGGTTCTTGGAGTGAGTATTGCTACGGTTCAAGAGCGTGTACGCGTTCTTACTCGTCGACGGGAGGTAGGGCGTACGGGAGTTTTCCGTAAGGTGGTTGTACCTGAGGGAAAAAGTGTTGAAGAAGTTGCTGTAGAGTACCGTTTGCTTTAGCTAACGCATAACAAAGGCAGCTGAGTGGCGCTGTTGCTTATCGAGCTAGTAGTTTCCGCTGTGCTGCTTGTCGGGTACTTGCTATACTATGAGGCGCTGTGGAGGGTTTGTCGTATACAGCTTGGATTGCCGCTTTTCGCCAACTACATCCTCGTTGCGCTTCTCGTATACATGGTGCTTTTGACGATAGTAGGCGGGCGAGGGGTAAGTGGCTTGCTCACAGGGACGGTTTTTCAGAAGCCTGTTGCAACGTTTCTCTCGGCTGCACTACACACAGCTATCATTTTCGTTGTCTGTCCGCTTCCGTTTCGAGGCTACGGTTTGGAGCGTGCAGCGCTGCTGCTCATCCCTGTCGTTTTGGTAGGAGTGGTGGTACCGCTGGGAGGGATCGCGCTCTTAGCCCCTACTATCGCGCTAGCAGTGGTAACCGCGGGTTATGGGTGGTATCGCCGATCGGTGCGGGAGCTTGGGCTTTGGGGGGGAGGGACAGTGAGCATGTTGTTTGCTGCGTTAGCGCCTACGATCGTAGGTGTGGTAGCGTCGCCCTCAACGATCTTCTACCACCCTCTCTACGCTACAACAATAGCCATCGCTCTGCCAGCGCACGTTATTGCATCGGGAGCTATTGGCCTCCGAGTGGAGGAAGAGCGACATGCAGTTCCAGCAATGCTTGGAATGGCGACGCTGCTTGCAGTAGTAGAGGCGGCAGCGGGCGCAGTTCCTCTCATCTACGTGTTTAGACGAGCAGTAATCCACCAGGTAGCACTCCTGTTGTCGCGGCGGACCCGTAATACGATAGGCGGTATGCTATACTTAGCCCTGCTCTCTCCAGGTACTTGGCTATAGGGTAGTCTCTTCAGCGCTTGAAAACCATTGAACTAATTAGCTACGGTGCGTATTGGCTGAGTACGAGTTTGGCTAGACCCGTGAGGAGGACCGGAGTAGCAGAACTCCCCCTACACGCGGGACATGTACCAGCGTGGCTGATTACACGCATGATTCGGTTAAGTAGAGCACTAATCGCGGTTTTGGTAGAGGAGTTTGGTACTGAGGAAGTGTTGCTACGGTTAGCAGATCCCCTCTGGTTTCAAGCGCTAAGCAATGTGATAGGGATGGACTGGGACTCGAGCGGTTCGACGACGGTTACTTGCGGGGTTCTTCGGCAAGCGCTAGCGGATGGAGAGTTGGGGATTTTGGTAGCGGGAGGGAAGGGGGCGCGATCGCGACGAACTCCTGCTGAACTCGAGGAGATAGGTCGTCAGTTCGGACTAGGAGAGGATAAGATACGAGAGCTGCAGCGTACCTCTCGGCTGGTGGCGAAGGTGGATCACGCAGCGGTTCAGGATGGTTATCAGCTCTATCATCACGCAATGTTCGTTGAGCGCGAAGGTCGGTGGGCGATCGTTCAGCAGGGGATGAGACCGGAACAGCGGGTTGCGAGGCGGTACCACTGGGTATCTGAGCGTGTCGTATCGTTCGTTGTAGAGCCGCATACGGGTGTTGCCGGAATGCGGCATTCAAGCATTCTAAACATGATTGCTAGAGAGAGTCAACCTGTACAGGAGCTGGTTTTGGATCTGGTAACAGAGCGAAAACTGGCGAAAGACTGGGCGCGAGTAGCCGCCGCAGCACGGGGAGCGCGACCGCTCATAGCTTACGTAGAGGGGGAGGATTTGCCACAGTTTCGTGGTCGTGTGATTCCAGAACTTCCTCGTGGAGTATGGGAGCGGATCTACGGTGCTGAACCAGACACGTTTGAGGACTTGCTCCTTGTACCAGGGGTAGGTCCTGCTGTTGTTCGTGCTCTTGCTCTGATATCTGAACTTATTTACGACACACCACCGTCTCGACGCGATCTCGTAAGCCACCCCTTTGATCCGTTTCGCTACAGTTTCGCAATAGGTGGAAAGGATGGCGTGCCGTTTCCGGTGGACCCAAAGGTCGTGGATGAGGTAATTGCACAACTAGAGGAGGCGATCGAAGCGGCGCGACTAGGTAGGAAGGATAAGCTTCGCGCGCTTGAGAGGCTTAGGGGCTTGGTTCGTGGATGGCGATACCCTTCTCACCTTAAGCGACCGACGTAGCTTGCCACGCGTACCTGTTGTAGCGGAGCGTGTGAATGTTCAGGAGGTGCTTAATCGAGCAGCGGAGCAGCTTACCAGCTTTTTTGGAGAAGGAGGCATTGTTACGCCTATCCGCATTCTCTATCCACTATGGATATGTACCGCAGAAGTACGGCTTCCGAGGGCGGTTGAGCGAGTTGTAGGATATGTGGACGCTGCGTACCCAGAGCAAAGAGGACCTCGTGGTACGATAGCAGTTGTTGCAGATGTTCTTCCAAACAAGCCTGAGATCGTATACCAGCGCGTTGAACAAGAAGAACTTGTCCCCTCGCTTCTGCCTCGCAGTATTGCTGAGCAGCTGTTTAGAGAGATGATTCTATGGCGTTCACGAGTTCGTATCGAAGATCTGAAAGTAGTGGAGATGCTGCAAGTATTCTGGCCGTACTATATTGCTGAATTTGCACATCCGAGGATGCGAATCGTTTTAGCAATCGATGGCTATGAGGGCGCATTTAGCCCACACATCGCGCGGCTTGTAGCGGAGGGTCCGCTTCTTTACGTAAACGCAGAACTGTGGAGGCAACGATGCCGATCCTAAAACTTCATCCGTGGGATGTGGAGGGAGAGGGAGCGGTTATTGTTGCGCGTAATGCTGCCGCGTTTGGGTTCTCAGCTCTCGCAGTCGCTGTAGTTATCTCACGCATGCGCTTCCCTCCATCAGGGGTGCTTCTCCACAATCCGCGGTTTTCTGTAATTGATATCGATGATTGTCAGTTTCTCGGGCTTCCGTCTACAGTACTACCAGCAGCGGGAGAGCCGTTTCAGCAAGTTCTTCCTCTGCAGCAGCTGTCAGATATATGGGAAGGAGAGCTGCTAGCCTGGTTCGATTTTCTCGATAGTGTCTTTCTAGCAGCGCAAGGATGTCAAGCGGTGATAAGAGGGCGTAAAGCGCGCACCCTGGTTTGCCCTTCACACCCCCTAGTTCAAAATGCGTACAGGAAGGCAGCTAAAGAGGCACGAAACCAGGGTGCGAAGGGGGTGTTTCTAACTCTCAGGCTACCAGCACCTTGCGAATGCAAGAGGTGTAGAGGGGGGTGGCAACCTGTTCTCAATCTGGCTGAGGAGCTAGCAAACATCGTAGGAGGGAGAGTCTTCTTAGAGTCTGTGGTAGGTCGGGTTGAGAACCGGGGTGTGATACCTGTTGTTCAGGAGGGAGTAAATCCAAAGGGAGCTTACGTAAACGTAGTGGTGTGGCGGCGCTCCCCTGATGCAGTACGAAAGGCTCTGAGACGATGCTTTGAAAAAGGTGCAGTAGATGCGGTTTGCGACTCGTACGGAGTTGCTTCTGCATCTGTTTTGTACGCGTTCGCTGGTAGCTGGAGGAAGTTTCATGACTGCTAACGTTTTTAGATAGGGGAGAAATCCCCATGCTTGAGCGAAGAACAGAAAAAACCAGGGCTCCTAGAGCTTCGTGATCAAATTCGCGGTCTTCTGTCGCTTGAAGATCAGCTTCTTACACGCATCGCAGATGTAGCAATACCTCTAGAGAATGCAGTCAAGGCTGCAGAGCGTGCTGTGAATAGTGTAAAAGAGCTAAGCGAGGTGCTATCGGGGTGGAGTACTGCGTTGTTACGGTGGAGTCGCTCTCTACGAGCGGTAAGCCCGATCGAAGATACAGCTGAGGGATGTGTCGAAGCGCACTCCAGTCAGAGTGAGCGGTTTGAGCGATTCGCTAAGTATGAGGAACGGCTAAGGAAAACAGTACGCTCGCTAGAGAGACAGCTGAAGGAGGTACATAAGCTTGGACTCAAAATTGTGTCTTTTATCGATAAAATGATCGAATCCGAGCCGCGAGAGATTAAGAGCGCATTAAAGCAATACCGTGCTCTTGTTGACAAAGTTGGAAAAGTTGTGAGTCGCGTACAGAAGATTAACGCGGAGCTGGAGGATCTGAAAAAGGACTTCCGTTGGGTAAGAACGGGTGCGTGGTTCGATCAGATTCGTGGTGAGTTGGTCAGTTTTCGCGACGTACTGGGAGGCTACTACCCTCGTGTAGAGGGCACACAACAGGAAGCAGGTGAGCTTTCGAATCGAACAGAGGAGGTACGAGAGAAAGTGCAAGAGGCGCTTGAAGAGCAAAAGAGAGTTTTAGAAGAAGCGAAGCAGCGTACCGAGCAACTACGCGTACATCTGGATGATCTGGTTACGAAAGTTGTAGCGCTACAGGATCAACTGCAACGTCGCTATCCACGTGCATGGGTTGATGTAAAGGGTATGGAGGGCGCGTTGAGGGCGGGAGTCAATGCTACGCTACTTATTGCAGATAGAGTTTTACATGGAGCGGAGAGTGTTATCGGTATAGCTGAAGGGGAGCTTTCACGACTCGCAGATGTAGGTGCGCATGTAGAGGGTGCGCGAAAGACCCTCGAGGAGCTTCGTAAGGGTGTTGAAGACCTCACTACCGAAATCGGCGACCTTGTTGAAAGGGTTCGCAGCGAGGTAGAGGAGCGGCTTAAGGAGCTTGGAGAACACTTTGGCGCAGCAGAGCCTCACTTAAACACCTACGGAGATCGAGCCCTTTCACTCATCGATGCTGCAACCACGATACGTGATGCCGTTAAGTCGGCAGCTGAGAAGCTAGAAGAAATCGCCAGTATGAAGAGAATGAGCCTGAAGAGGATTAAGCCCATTCTTGATGCGCTAGCAAGCGATGCCCGAACTCTCGATAGCACGTTGAAGAGTCTGGGGAAAACGCTTGACCGCTCACTTTCTGAGATTAAGAAAGCAAGTAGTGCGTTCGTAGAGGAGGTCGAAAAGGCAGTTTCGGATCTTCGCGAGCTATTCAAAGATCTAGGTGATGCTGTTCGGTCTATACAGGGACGTGCACAACAGCTTGTGGATCTCGCAAAGGAGGCGGAGAGTTCGCTTAGCGATATCGCAAAGGAGTTGGGTCGCGCACTAAAGGAGGTTAGAGACTCGGAGGAGAAGGCGTTAATTAAGCTTGAGGAACTTAGAATGGAGGTTGAAGAGGCTGCAGCACGCGGTCGGCGTGCAGTAGAGACGGGGCTTAGGAGGAGTCTTGAAGCGCTTCAGGAGGCGCGGATCTTCATCGATTTAGTAGAGAGTGTGGAAGAGTGGCGGAGGGGGCTGGAGGCGCGAATACTTGAGCAGACAAGAGCAGCGTTACCTGAAGTGGAGATGGCACTAAACGAGCTGCGACAGTCGATCGAGGACCTTAAGGTCCGTGTAGCGAGTTTAGAGACGGCGTTTGAAGGACTGGAGCGGCGGATAGAGGATGCTGCAAAGCAGACACGTAGTGAGATTGAGGGTCTTGTCCGTGACTCGCTTGAGGAGGCGCGAGGGCAGCTACAACAATTGCAAGAACAGGTTTCGAGCATCCGCACCAGCCACGAGTATCTGCGCGAAGTTCTTGTAAGAGAGTTTGGACGCAAGCTATCAAAGTACTTCCAAAGATAAACCGACATCGTTTTAGCTAAGGTCTTCGGTAGAAAGCTGCATGCCTAAACTATGCGGAGCGTTCAGACTGCTTGCTCCTCAAATTCAGAAGGTGTTAAAAGAGCGAGGCTTTCTTCATCCAACCCCACCACAGCAGCTCGCAATCCCTGTCCTTCTACGTGGCGAGAACGCGCTAATCATTGCTCCTACAGGAACGGGAAAAACGGAGGCAGCTATCCTACCATTTCTCGATCACCTCATTAGAGAGCGCAACCGCCCGGTGGGAGTACGAATCCTCTATGTGACCCCCCTACGAGCGTTAAACAGAGATATTCTCCACAGGCTTACCTGGTGGTGTGAGCGCTTAGGCGTTTCAGTAGGAGTGCGACATGGCGATACAAGCTCACGCGAGCGTGCGCGCCAGGCTCGTGAACCGCCAGAGTTTCTAATTACCACTCCAGAAACCCTGCAGATTCTACTGGTTGCTCGGCTTATGAGCAAGCATCTCAGAACGGTGCGTTGGGTTGTTGTAGATGAAGTCCACGAGATAGCGGAGGATAAGCGAGGTACGCAGCTGGTCGTTGAGCTGGAGCGCCTTAGGCGTATTGCGGGGGAGTTCCAGATAGCAGGGCTGTCAGCAACGGTGGGGAACCCTGAGGAAGTCGCACAGTTTCTAGTAGGAGTGGGGCGTACGTGTCAAGTTATCGATGCGTGGGCAGCTAGAGGACTGCGTCTCGAACTAGCTTACCCTGACCCAGAAACGCTGCCTCGTCGCCGTATCTTGGAAATGGCAGCACGGTTGGGTGCACGCCCTGAGGT
>QMWL02000009.1 GCA_003661605.2 archaeon | reverse complement strand
TCTCGTTGTTGTATCAGTACGTGAGGGAAAGCCAGAGCTTAGAAAACAACTCTTCAAAGCAGTAATCGTTCGACAGCGCAAAATGTACCGTAGAAAAAACGGAGTTCGCGTGTTTTTCGAAGACAACGCTGCGGTTCTATTAACCCCTGAAGGAGACCTAAAGGGAACGGAGATCAGAGGTCCTGTTGCAAAAGAAGCTGCTGAGCGCTGGGTTCGTATCGCTAACGTTGCAACAATTATTGTGTAGCAATGCCAAAGAGAGTTAGTGTTTCATCAAAACCGCGGAAGGTTCGAAAGCGATTCTTTAACGCACCCCTTCACGTCAAACGAAAGATGCTTGCTGCTCACCTTTCTAAGGAACTTCGGGAAAAATACGGTATACGCAGCCTTCCTGTAAGAGTCGGTGATGAAGTCCTTGTAATGCGCGGCACGTATAAAGGGCGTACTGCAAAAGTTGTTCGCGTGTCTACGAAGGAGCTCAAAGTTTATCTAGAGGGGATAACGAGACAACGCTCCGATGGTCGTGTCGTACATATACCATTCCATCCCTCTAACTTAATGATCGTTAAACTTGATCTAAGCGATCCTTGGAGAAGACGCAAACTTGAACGTATTCAGGAAATAAAGGGACTACGACTTGCTGAAGAAGCGGCTGCGTCTTTAAGTAGTAGTTTTGCGCCCGAGGAGTCGCAATGACGCGAAAAGGCGGGCAGCGGAAGTTGAAGCGGTATGCGGCACCTCCCTGTTTTCAGATTCCTGTTAAAGCCTACAAGTGGGTTGTTCATCCTAACCCCGGTCCTCATCCTATGGACTACTGCGTTCCGTTGGCTCTGATCCTTCGTGACTTCTTGAAGTATGCTAGAACACTACGCGAGGTAAAGTACATTCTCAACCAAGGGTATGTGCGTGTTGATGGGGTGGTTCGTAGAGACTACAAGTTTCCCGTTGGTGTTATGGATGTTATTTCAATCGACAAAGTAGGTAAGCACTTCAGAGTCCTACCTCGCGGATGGCGTCTTGTCCTCACTGAAATCTCTGAAGAAGAAGCATCTCTCAAAGTTTGTCGTGTAAATAACAAAACCACCGTAAAGGGCGGTCACATACAAGTAACACTCCACGATGGTCGTAATGTCCTCTTTCAGGTAAGCGATCCCCGACAAAAGCCTGAAAACGTTCCCCGTGTTGGTGACGGTCTCTTCATACGCGTTCCTGAACAAGAGGTTCTGGCTCACCTTCCCTTAAGGAAGGGAGTGGTGGCACTGATCTACAGGGGTACGAACGCAGGAATTGTGGGTAAGATCTCTGAGATAAAGCCTCTACCTCGTCGAAAACTAGTTACAATCGATGCTCAGTTAGGGGGAACTTATCGAACCATACATCAGTACATAATGCCCGTTGGTGATCAAGAACCTGTAATAACCATACCACAGCCTATACAGGGTATTGTACCGAGCGGCGTACTCGAGTAGCTATGAGTGAAGAGGCAGTTAAAGAAAACCCGATGCGGCGCATACGCATTGCACATGTTGTAGTCCACTCCTGCGCAGGTCGCCCTTCAGAGATAGAGCGAGCTGTGAAGATAATCGAGCAGTTAACAGGACAGCGACCTTCTATACGCCGAGCTAAGCGAACTATACGTGGGTTTGGCATCCAGCGCGGGGATCCGATTGCGGTTATGGTTACTCTCAGACGCGAAAAGGCGCTTGCTTTTCTTCAGCGTGCGCTAGAAGCAAAGGACTACAAACTTCCTGCTTCCTGCTTTGACGAAACCGGAGGTTTTGCCTTCGGATTTAAGGACCAGTTAGAGCTTCCTGGCACTAAGTACGACCCCAATCTTGGCGTTATCGGGTTTGACGTAATAGTGCGGTTAGAGCGTCCAGGCTTTCGCGTTGCACGACGCAAACGCCGTCGTTCCAAAATCGGACGAAAGCATAGAATCACCAGAAAAGAGGCAATCGAATGGGTTAAGAAGGAGTTAGGAGTACGCGTTTTGGGCGAGTAAAAATGGGCAAGTACCGTCCACCGAAAAAGAGGAAGTTCGGCAAGGGCTCGCGACGCTGCCGACGTTGCGGTACGCACATGGGCGTTATTCAAAAGTATGGTTTGATGCTCTGTCGGAACTGCTTCAGGGAAGTTGCAAAGCTTCTCGGATTTAGGAAATACAGCTAACAATGACACGTATGGATCCACTTGCAGATGCATTGTCTGCAATAAAGAACGCAGAACGCGTTGGTAAAAAGGAGGTTATAATAAAAGTAGGTTCTAAATTGATAGAAAATGTATTGAAAGTAATGCAACAATATGGATATGTTGGGCAATTCGAACGTATCCAGTATTCGGACCGTGCTATGAGCTTCATGATCCGTGTAGAGCTACTGGGTCGTATCAACAACTGCAACGCTATCAAACCGCGCTACTCTGTTCGTGTAGCAGAGTTCGAAAAGTACGAGGAGCGATACCTTCCTGCACGCGATATCGGTATTCTAATTGTATCAACTAGCCAAGGCGTTATGAGTCACCATGAGGCCAAAAAGCGGGGAATCGGAGGTAAATTGGTGGCTTTCGTGTATTAACCATGACTTGGGGTCCTCCTGAAATAACCACACATATAGACGTTCCAGAGGGCATTAGTGTGGAAGTCATCGATAAAACAAAACTTCGAGTTCGTGGTCCTCTAGGCGAACTCGAACGCGATTTTAGTAAAATGGACGTAATTCTGTGGTTAGAAAACGAGGGTCGCCGTATCATGATAGGCGTGCCCTCTACACGCCGTAAATATCGTGCACGTCTTAATGCAGTTCGTACTCATATCCGGAATATGTTTACTGGAGTTACGAAAGGATTTACTTATCACTTAAAGGTATACTACAAGCACTTTCCGATAAAGGTGGAAGTTGAAGGCAATAAGCTTCTGATTAAGAACTTCTTAGGGGAGAAAGCTCCTCGCGTGGTTGAGATCCCGGAGGGCGTTACCGTAGAGGTTCGAGAAGACGACGTTATTATTCGCGGACTCGATATAGAAAAAGTTGGTATGCTCTGGGGTCGTATTCGCCTTGTACAAAAGATCCGAGACAAAGACCCGCGCAAATTTATGGATGGGCTCTATCTATGGCGAAAACTATGAGCAAGCCTCCAACACCTCGTGAAGCAAAGAAGCTTCGAAAGCACTACTTACATCTCAGGAAAATTCCCGAGTTCAAACGCTGCGAAAGCTGGCGCTACGTACGTGTAAAGCCCAACTGGCGACGCCCTCGTGGAATCGATAACAAAATGCGCTTGCAGAAGAAGGGGTGGCCGCCTCTCGTAAAAATCGGATATCGAAAACCTAAGATCATACGCGGACTCCATCCCTCAGGGTACCGTGAGGTTCTCATTCGTAATCTCAAAGACTTAGAGAAAGTAAACCCCGATACCGATGCTGTACGAATCGCAAGTTCGGTCGGACTCCGGTTACGACTTCAAATATACGAACGCTGTAAAGAGCTAAACATAAAGGTGCTTAACCCGCCCACCGCGCGCTCTTGAAACTAGCACTACAACGACGTCTCGCAGCGGAAATTCTTGGGGTTGGCGAGACGCGCATATGGATTGATCCCGATAGGACAGATGAGGTTGCTGACGCTAGCACATACGAGGATATTCGCCGTCTCATAAAGGAAGGTGCGATTCGTAAACGCCCTTCCGATGCACCATCGCGCGCACGTGCCAGAAAACGGCAGAAGAAACGTCGCAAACGAAGACGCGGACCCGGTTCTCGAAAGGGGTCGAAAGGAGAAATACCCTGGCATCTGCGCATTCGAGCCATCAGAAGAGAGCTAAAGCGGCTTCGGGATAACAAGATGATAACGCCCAAAATGTACAGGGATCTATACAGAAAGGCGAAAGGCGGATTCTTTACTAGTGTGCGTCATCTGCGCCGGTACGTTCAGGAACATAACCTACTAGTACGTGGGGAGCTGTAGAGTTGGCGCGGGGACCTCGATATAGGATAAAATTTCGGCGGCGGCGTCTCTGTTTAACTGATTATCGACTTCGTGAAGGTCTTCTAAAGTCAGGTCTTCCTCTTTTCACACCACGCTTTTCCAACTATCATGTGTATGTTGGTATTTTCAAGCCCAGAATAGAGGGAGATGTTGTGCTCGCTTTTGCTTCAACACACGAGCTTCGCAAACGCTTCGCTTGGAAGTCTCCTCGACCAAATCTTCCTTCAGTCTATCTTACTGCCAAGCTTTGCGCCTACAAGGCGCTTACAAACGGTATTAGAAGAGCTGTTCTCAACATAGGTCTATACAGGTCAACGAAGGGTAATCGAGTGTATGCTGCGGTAAAAGGAGCGAGAGATGCTGGTCTCGACGTACTTGCCTCTGAAGAGGTCTTTCCGTCGGAAGATCGTATTCGCGGTGAGCATATTGCACGTTACGCATCGATGATATTGGAAACAAGGGGCGAGGAAGTGTATCAACGCATGTTCTCAGAGTACCTTAGGAATGGACTCCGCCCTGAAAACCTTCCAACGCACTTCGATGAGGTGAATAAGCGGATCGACGAAGCATTCAAAGATATTCTAGAAAGTCGGTCGAAGAACGTTGAGTAGCGATACACTCCAAGGCTGGATCCCTCAGACGCATCTCGGTCGCTTAGTAGCTGAGGGTAGGATCACAAGCCTTGACGAAATTTTCGCTCAAGGATACCAGATAAAGGAGCCAGAGATCGTTGATGCGCTCCTTCCCAACTTAAAGCAAGAGGTTGTTCACGTGCAACCTGTTCAACGGCAGACCGATGCCGGTGAGAAAACCAGTTTCGTCGTCGTAGCTGTTGTAGGTAACGAGGATGGCTATGTTGGAGTTGGTGCTGGCAAGGCGCGCTATGTGCGATCCGCGGTTCTAAAGGCGATACGAGACGCTAAGCTCAACATCATTCCTGTAAGAAGAGGCTGCGGTAGTTGGAAGTGTGCTTGTGATCAGCCACATTCGGTACCGTTCAGAGTCACAGGTAAATGTGGTAGCGTTCAAATTACACTCATTCCTGCACCAAGGGGTCTTGGTCTAGTCTGTGCGGATGCCGCCAAGCCAGTACTACGTCTTGCTGGTATCAAAGATGTCTGGTCTCGAACTAAAGGTGAGACACGCACTACGCGATCGCTCATATACGCTACCTTTGACGCTCTTCGGAAAACCTATCAGATACTAACTCCCTTCGACTGGTAAAAATGGGTGCTTCTAAACAGCCTCGAACCCTATTTGCGGTTATCCGCATCCGAGGATCTGTTAACAGGAAGAAGGAAGAAAAGGATACTCTTCGAATGCTCGGTCTTACAAAACCACACCACATGGTGCTAATCCCTGCTGACAATCCTTGTTACCAGGGGATGCTTAGAAAGGTTCAGCATCTCATAACGTGGGGAGAAATCGATGAAGATACTCTCCGATACGTGATACAGCGCAAGTTCGGTCTCGAAGGGGAAGAACTGGATCGTGCCATTCAGCTACTTCTCTACACAGAAGTTAATCCCCGGCGAATCTTCCCCATTTTCCGTCTTCATCCTCCTTCAGGCGGCTACAAGGGATCCATAAAGCGGCCTTACGCAGACGGGGGTGCATGGGGGTATCGCGGACCAGCTATAAACCAGCTGTTGCGGCGTATGTGTTAGAATGGCGCGAAGGCTTAGGAAGTACAGGAAGATGCGTGGAAGTCGTACCTGTGGATGGGGGCGTGTAGGACAGCATCGGAAAAGCGGTCAACGAGGCGGCTTTGGTCGCGCCGGCATCCACAAGCACAAGTGGATACAGGGAACCCCTCGCTACGAAGGGAAGCACGGTTTCAAACGTAGCTGGGTAGAGCCAGTTCACGCGGTTCCCGTTGGAAACGTTAGTGAACGAATAGAGTACTACGTAAGAGTGGGTGCGGCTAAACCCCTTCCTGATGGTGGCTACGAAGTCCATCTCTCCCGCGTACACATAGAGAAGCTACTAGGCTCAGGCTTCGTAGATAAGAAACTGATCATTCACGTAGAGCGTGCTACCAAAAGGGCTATCGAAAAGGTGGAAGCCGCTGGTGGTAAGGTTATACTAGAAGTCCCCCACCGTTGACCAGCAGGTTCCTAGAGGCATTGCGACCTCTTATCAGGTTAATGCCAGATATAGAACCCCCTGCCAGACGCCCACCTCTTTCCCGCCGCCTCCTAATTACACTAGTGGTTCTCATTCTCTTCTTCGTAATGAGCCACGTACCCCTGTATGGACTCAGACCTGCTCGAGGGGCCGAAGATCCTCTCTATGCAATGCGCATTATATTTGCTGCCTCTTACCGCACGCTCACAGAACTAGGTATAGGTCCTATAGTTACTGCAGGACTCGTAATGCAGCTTCTTGCTTACTCAGAAATGATAGAAGTCGATATGAACGACCCCCGTGATCGCGCCCTGTTCACGGGTGCCACCAAAGTTCTTACCATAGTGTTTGCAATGTTTGAAGCATCTGCTTACCTCTATAGTGGTATCATCGGTCAAACGCTCGAACCAGTTCAATCAGCTATCATCTTCGCAGAACTTGTAATAGCTTCCTTTATCATAATGTTGCTTGATGAGCTTCTCCAAAAAGGATGGGGGATTGGAAGCGGTGTTAGTCTGTTCATTCTCGCTGGCGTAGCACAGCAGATACTATGGTCGTGTTTCGCTCCAATTGCAATAGAGGGTGGTCGACCCCTTGGCGCTATCCTTTACTTCTTCTCGGTACTGACCTCAGGAGGCGCATTACGTGATGCCTTCCTAAGAGAAAACTACCCTGACATGCTAGGGTTTACAGTAACCATAGCACTCCTCATAGCCATCGTTTACCTAGAGTCCGTTCGCATCGAGTTTCCCATCACTCATGTACAGTACCGGGGCTACAGTACCCGCTTTCCAATTAAGCTCCTCTACGTGTCTAACATCCCGGTAATCCTTGCCGCAGCTGTTGCAGCAAACGTGTATTTCTTCACCAGTCTCGCCTACAGCAGATTTGGCTCTAGTCCCATTATGGATCTATTTGGCAAGTTCCGAGCGGGCGAGGGTGGTCGCCCTGAACCTGTGGGCGGATTAGTTTACTACATGATAGCTCCCCGTGGATGGTCGAACGTCCTCCAAGATCCCGTTAGAAGCGTAGTTTATGCTCTGATATTTACTGGGTTATGCGTTGTGTTCTCCATAACCTGGGTAGAGGTAGGTGGAATGAGTGCAAGAGACGTGGCTGAGCAGATCGTTTCCTCCGGTCTTCAAATTCCTGGATTCAGGAGAGCGGAACTCCCTCTTATACGGCTCTTTAGCAGATATATTTGGGCAGTCACAATACTCGGAGGTATTCTAGTAGCTCTCATATCAATAACGGGTGACTTCCTAGGAGTATTCGGAGGAGGAATTGGTATCCTACTTAGCGTCGACATTGCATACAACTACTACACCTTACTGATTCAGGAGCGGATCGCTGAGGCATACCCACGTATCGCGCGCGTCTTAGGTGTAGAGTAAAGATGGAGCCACTAACTACCCTGATAGTAGTCGCTTTGATGGCCGTAGCGCTTAACGTTCTCGTCACTAGATTTACCTACCGAGGTGTACCCCAAACAACCCTTCAACGCCTCCGTAGGCTTCAGCAAGAGATACGTGAACTGCGGCGCAAATACAGTGAAACTGGCGATACTAAGTTCTTAGAGAAGGCTAAGAGGAAGGAGAAGATTCTGATAGAGTTCAGCTTGGAGGTTAATCGGAAGTTAATGCTAAATATGTTCATAACATTTGGTATCGGTTTTGCTGTATTCATTGCAATAACATCGCTTTTCGGCGTCCAACCTATCTGCCAATTACCATTTCCCCTCCCCTTTATCGGATCCCAATTATCGCCGCTATGGTGGTTTGTGATTGCATCAATGTTCTTCGGAGCGATAACGAGTAAGCTTATCAGCCCGCAGCGCCAGCGCTAGGCTTGGTTCAGAAACGAAGCCGCTCCTGGAGGCGCGTAAAAGTACGCACCCCTAGCGGGGCTGTTGCAATCAGATACCGAAAACCAAAGCCTAACCCTCCTCGTTGCGCTAAATGCGGGGCAGAACTTCACGGTATTCCTAGAGTTAGACCTCCAGAACTCCATAGGATTGCTTATTCAGAGAAGACCGTAAATCGTCCTTATGGTGGAAACCTCTGTCCTAATTGCTTAGAGACCGCTATTAAGGAGAAGGTTCGCCTCGTTGTTCTATCGGAGGGCATGCGAACAGACTTACGGCGGCGGTCGCGTAAAGCGAGGAAGAAAGCAAGAAGAAAGCGTCAGAGAAAGAAGGAAGAGGCAGCAGAGAAGGAAGCAGAAGAGACACCGCCCTCTAACGCCAGCAAGGCTTAAAGAACGGTCTAGAGGCTCTCCTCCGCACGATGCCTGTCGTCGATGTTGGTCGGGTTTGCGTCAAAACACGCGGTCGCGAAGCTGGGCGTCTTTGCGTTGTAGTAGATGTCATCGATAAAAACTTCGTGCTGATTACAGGACCTAAGACGCTAACAGGCGTTCGACGACGACGTGTGAACGTTCGTCACCTCGAACCCACAGATCTCAAACTCGACATATCTAAAGGTGCGTCGGATAAGGAAGTTGAAGCTGCATTACGGAAAACAAAGCTTTACACAGCCTTTAAGCGAGCAGCCAGGCTACCTATAGAGGATGTCCTCAAACCTGCGCACGAACGTCCCTCCCTGGAAAGTACCTAAGCAGTTAGTCTGGAAAGACGAACTCCATCCTGATTTCGTAGACCTTCCCTACTCGTTAAACGAGCTTCTACGATGTGGTGTTATCTACATCGACAAGCCGAAGGGACCCACAAGTCACGAAGTATCAGCTCGTGTTAAACGCATGCTCGGCATAACAAAAGCCAGCCACTTCGGTACATTAGACCCTATAGCTACCGGTCTACTACCGATAGGCATTGGCGTAGCGCTTAAGCTAACACAAGCGGTTCACGAGACTGGTAAGGAGTACGTCGGCATCTTACATCTGCATGCTACCGTTTCGCGTAATGACATCCAAACTGTTTTCAAGAAGTTCGTCGGAGACATCTATCAAAGACCCCCGGTTAGATCTTCAGTAGCACGTCGTGTACGGATCCGTCGAATATACGAACTAGAGCTTCTTGAAATGGACGGAAAGGATGTTCTGTTTCGCGTAGCTTGTGAGTCTGGAACCTATATTCGAAAGCTAGCTTACGACATCGGAGATGTACTTGGTGTTGGCGCCCATTTAGTTGAATTACGGCGTACACGCGTTGGTGGTGCCTCCGAGGAGGGTATGGTTCTTCTCCAAGAACTGGACCTCGCTGCACATCTCGAAGAGAGTGCTCGTGAGAAGGTCCTTCTCAAAATACTTCATCCAGTAAACGAGATTCTATCACCAATACCCTCTATTTACGTCAAAGTGTCTGCTGCTATATCCGTAGCTCACGGTGCTCCTCTCGCGGCTCCTGGTGTTATCGCTTTTACAACAAACCTAGAGGCAGGAAAAACAGCCGTTTGTTATACTATGGATCAACGACCAGTAGCCGTAATGCAAAGCCAAGTTTCTGCTCATCAGCTGTTAGACATGGAGAAGGGCATTGTTGCGTTACCGAAGCGGGTCATACCCTCTATCGAAGAGTTAAAGAGCAAGCTTCACACCCTCCCATAGAGCCGGGGTGGCAGAGAGGTCCAATGCGGCGGCCTGGAGAGCCGCTGCCCCCTTGGGGGCGCGTGGGTTCGAATCCCACCCCCGGCGCCACCCCTGATTAAACAGGCAAAGAAGTCTTAAAAGGGAGAGTGGCAGCTACATCTTCCGCCTTGCCAGAGCAAGAGTTCATGCACATCGTGCGGATTGCGGGGGTTGAGGTAGATGGGCGTCTAACTGTATATGGTGCACTTAGGAAAATAAAGGGGATTGGCGAAACTCTCGCGTGGGTAATCCCCCGCATTCTTAGTATAGACCCCAGCACTCGAATCGGTACGCTCTCAGAACAGGAGCTTCGCAAACTCGAACAAGGAGTTAAGGATCCTACCACCCTTAATTTACCTTCTTGGCTTCTAAACTGGAGGAAAGAACCAACTACTGGCAAAGACTTGCATCTTATAGGTAGCGATCTAGAGTTTGCAATTAAACAGCGGATCGAGTTTCTGAAATCCATAGGGTGTTGGCGTGGTTGGCGTCATGCTTTAGGGCTCAAAGTTCGTGGTCAAAAGACTCGAACTACTGGACGTAAGGGAATGACTGTAGGCGTTATTAGAAGGGTGAAGAAGTAATGGGCGGTCTACCTGGCAGACATAGGAAGAAGTGGCGTGCGCCTTACCATCCGTGGAAGCGGGATCTGCTAATGCAAGAACTCGAACTGGTCGGGCGATACGGGCTTCGAAACAAACGCGAGCTTTGGCGAGTTAAAGCAGAGGTTTCCCGTGTGCGTCGTATAATTCGTGGCATACTATCCAAACCCCGGGAAGAGCAGGAGCGCATCGGCGGTCCCGTCCTCGCACGCCTCAAGCGTCTTGGAGTGCTTCCTCCAGATGCCACATTTGATGATGTTCTAGACCTAAAACCTGAGCAATTTCTTGAACGCCGCATTCAGACTATCGTATTCAAGAAAGGTTTAGCTCGAACAATACATCAGGCACGACAGATGGTTGTTCATGGACATATTGCAATAGGGGACAAGATCGTCTGGTCTCCTGGCTATCTTGTCTCAGTCGACGAAGAGCCTTTGGTACGATACTCTCCTAAAAGCCCGTTTAACGACTCTAACCACCCCATCCATCAGACACTTAAACAAGAAAAGCCAGAGGAAGAAGAGTCTGAAGAAGTAGAAGAAGTTGAGTGAGCGTCCTCGCAGCAAAGAGATATGGGGAATCGCGCACATTTACAGTTCCTTAAACAACACCATCGTACACATAACGGACATCACTGGCTCTGAGACAATCGCTATCTCTAGCGGTGGACAGCATGTTAAAGCAGACCGCCTCAAGCCCTCCCCCTATGCTGCGATGATGGCAGCAGCTAAAGCAGCTGCTATCGCCAAAGAAAAGGGCATCACCGCACTTCACATCAAAGCTCGTGCTCCTGGCGGGCATAATATCAAAACGCCAGGTCCTGGCGCACAGGTGGCTATACGAACACTGGTACGTGCTGGGTTCAAGATAGGGAACATCGAAGACGTAACTCCTATACCACACGATACAACACGACGCCCAGGCGGGCGTCGTGGACGACGAGTGTAAAATGGCTCCTCCTCAAATCGAAATAATTTCACGCGAAGGGAACAGACTTCGCTTTATTCTCCGCAATAGTTCTGTAGCTCTCGCAAATGCGATACGTCGCGCGTGCATTTCTGAAATTTATACTACAGCAATCGACCTTGTAGCTGTTGTTGCAAACAACACTCCATTTCACGACGAGTTTATAGTTCATCGTATTGCAATGATTCCATTAACTACTGACAAATCCCTAATTCCTAAGGACAAATGCACGTGCGGATCGCGAACTGGTTGTGAAAAGTGTGCTGTTACACTCACTTTACGTGCAGAAGCGCGAGACCAGCCCGTTGTTGTTTATTCTGGTGATATTCAAAGTGAGCGCGATACCGTGAAACCTGTCTCTGATAAAATTCCCATCATAAAACTCGCAAGAGGGCAGCGGCTAGTAATCGAAGCATATGCGCGAAACGGACTCGGCAAATGGCATGCGAAATGGCAACCTACAACCGTCGCCGCATACAAATACCTTCCAATCATCAAAATATATCCAGATCGCTGCGATGGATGCGGCAAGTGCGTTAGCATCTGCGCTCCTAAGGCCATTCACATTCCTCCAGGTAAAGGGGTACCTGAAGTCCGCGATCTGCTTGCATGTACAACCTGTAGAGACTGTATGCGAGAGTGTCCGATGAACGCGATCGAAGTTTCTTGGGACGATACCTCGTTTGTATTTACCCTAGAGACAACAGGAACCCTTCCACCTGAGGAGGTTTTAAAGGACGCAATCGGCGCACTCATCAGCAAATTCGAAGAGTTTCGTAAGGAACTAGAAGAGTTAGAGGTGAAGTAATGGGTCGTGTAAGTAGCAAAACTCTTCGACGCTGGGTTTCACGAAAAACCAACGAACTTTTAGTCGAAACTATTCGCTTGCTACGACGCGCCGCTACCCAGAATAAAGCTCCTATTTGGCGCGCTGCAGCCGAGCTGCTCGCTCGCCCTCGTAGATCTCGCATAGAGGTTGATGTAGGTAAGCTGGCGAAGGTAACCAAGCCTAACGATGTTGTTCTAGTGCCGGGAAAGCTGCTTGGTGGCGGTACTCTTCCACATCCCGTAGTAGTAGCTGCCTTCTCTTGGTCTGCAGGAGCAAAGCGCAAGGTAGAGGCTGCAGGAGGGAAAGTGATTACAATACAACAACTACTTCGTGAAAATCCGCGAGGAAGTCGAGTAAAGCTAGTGCGATGAGACCTATAGCTGACGTAAGCACGGATACCATCGTCGTTGATGCCAGTGGGCAAATCGCGGGCCGTCTTGCTTCTTTTGTTGCAAAACAATTACTTATGGG
>QMWL02000008.1 GCA_003661605.2 archaeon | reverse complement strand
TTCTGTTACAGTCCTTACAAACCCACCGAGAATCAGAAGGCTGAACACTATCATGACCGCATTCAGTACATGTTACACGGATTTCGGAGGCACTTTTTTGGAATGACATGATACGTAGAGAGAGTAGCGCGATGCCGCCATAATCGAGTAGATCGTTGAAACTATCCAGGCGTGGAGGTTCGGCTGGGGCGACGATATCTGAGAAGGATTTGAGGATCACAGCAGGTTTTTCCAAGAACGGAGGTTTGTCATAGACCACATTTGCTAGAAGAACAGCAGTACCGATCGGAGTGCTGAGAAGCCGTTCTACAAACCTGCCGTACGCAACGACCTGAGTGAAATAGGATTCGTCGCTAAGTAAGGCTAGTGCAACTGGTCGAGTGGTTCCATCAGGCATTTTTATTTCATGTGCTTTAACTTCTTCCAAGATACCTACAACCCATAACCCCGCTTCTCCTAAAGGAACTTCTCCATCGAAGATCTTCTTTATTGATACGTAGTGCGGTTTCCGTAGTTGCGGTACTAGTGCATTGCTTACGGGAACCACCGCAGAGAGCCAGTCCACAAATAGCCAAACCATACCACCTCGTCGACGGGCGCGTACATTCTCTACTGACAGAGAGGTACCAGGTTCTAGGAGAGCAAGAAGCTGAGCAGTCTGCCCTGTAGCACGTAAATGACCAAAACTTGTGTCATCGTACACTATCATTTCTACTCGATGCTGTTTACGATCTTGGCGTTCGACCGTATACGGCTCCTTAACGTGAAGAACTCTAACTAGAAAATTGCTTGTTACGAACTCTTCTCCAACACTATTTAGGGTAGCGTAGGTTATCGGCGGAAGCTGCGCTTCTACAGGTCTTATTGACGAAAATTGATTGATGTGTACCTCAACAGCACCTCGAATGCGCGATTCTCGTGCAAAACCGCCTACTATTTCCACTACAGTTCCTATAGAAACGATGCGCTGTAGCTGTTCGCTAAGATTCCAAGCAACCACCGGTATGTATCCAGAATCGTCCCTTATGAGAAGCCGTTGCAACGTAGTTGTTTGACCCATTACAGGAGAGAACCTTTGTTCAGGGTAGATCCTACGGACCTCACCTACGAGCCTACCAATGCCATCGCCAACCTGAACTTCGCTGATTTTTTTCGTGAAGAACTCTATAGGGGGTGCGCGGTCATCCTTAGTTTCCGCTATTGTCCCTCTCTCGGATATGTGAAACTCTAGGCGGCGAGTTAGCTTATTCTCCTTAACATACGCGTGGACTACCTGAACTGCAACGCCGGGTCTAGCCCAAGACTCTAGTTCGCTTGCTTGAGATCCCCACACTACGAGAACCGCTGTTCCGCTTTCATCCCCTACCACTAGTCTACGAAACATAGTGTGGGTATGAGGTGCCACGCGTAGCTCTCCCACGTAGATGAGGCGGGCGGGAAAGTTTGCGGAACGAACACGGTTCTTCAGGAGCTCCGAAATGGTAACAGGACCTTCGTGCGTGAGGAATTCACGCACCTCTACACCTAAGCTTATCGCTAACCGTAAAGCCGCTACTAGAGAGCTGCAAGACTCGTTTTCTTCGATTTCGTGTATCCTTCTAAGAACAAACTCCCGTGTAAGGTCGGATCTCTTTTCAAGAATGCAGCGGATGATACGCTCAAGCTGTTCCTTCTCGGCAGTCACAGCATAAGACCTAACGTGGGGGATTTATGTTTCCTCCTCTTCAGAAGTGGTGCAAGCGTATACGATTACTGCTACCAGCGCGGCTATAGCTGTTGCAACTGCAAAGAAATATAGTAGGTTAAAGAATTGCTCTGGTGTCATATGGAATTTCTTTCTCTATCTACTTCCATAATCACTTGCTCTAGGATCTCAAGACCCTTATCAAGAAGCTCGCGCGGAATGTTAAGAGGAGGAGCTATTCGTAGCGTACATATACCACACGTAATGACTGCAATACCTCGCTTCCACGCGCGAAGCATCACTTCACGCGCAAGCTTAACACCTGGCTTTCTGCTCTTTTTGTCTTCGACAATTTCTACGCCTATCATCAACCCCTTACCGCGTACGTCGCCTATAATGGCGGATTTTTCAGACAATTCCTTGAATCGCTTAGTTATGTAGGCGCCATCCTTCTTAGCCTTATCCAACAGACGTTCCTCTTCTATAATAGAAATGGTTTCTAATGCTGCACGGCAGGATACAGGGTTACCGCCGAATGTAGACGCATGCGAGCCGCCTACCCAGTCCATTAGCTCGCTTCGAGCAACGGTAGCACCAAGGGGGAAGCCGGAGGCTAATGCTTTAGCAAAACAGACTATATCAGGCACCGTATCCCAGTGGTTTATTGCACACCATTCTCCAGTACGCCCCATTCCCGCTTGAACTTCATCATCTACCATGAGGATGTCGTACTGATCACAAAGCTTCCGTAACCGCGGGAAGAATTCAGGAGGAGGTACAACGTAGCCACCCTCACCTTGTATTGGCTCAAACACGATTGCAGCTACTTCCTCAGGAGGTACGAATTTCTTGAAGAGCCACTCCTCTATGAAGGACACGCACCAATAATTACAATCGTCAGGGTTCAGCTGGAATGGACATCGATAGCAGTAGGGGTAGGGTACGTGGAATACGCCAGGGAGTAGTGGACCAAAGTATCGTCTTTGAACGGGCTTGCTGGAGGTTAGGGAAAGCGAACCAAAGGTTCTTCCGTGGAAAGCCCCTATGAACGCGATAATGTAAGGGCGTCGAGTATGCCAGCGTACGAGCTTTAGGGCAGCTTCAACAGCTTCGGTTCCACTGTTACCATAGTATACTTTCTTGTCGAATCGACCAGGAGCTATCTGAACGAGTTTCTCTGCGAGTAGTACACTTTCCTCGTAATAGAAATCGGTGTTGGAGTAGTGAATGAGTTTTCTAACCTGGTCAACAACCGCTGAGACAATTCTGGGATGGCAGTGTCCTACGTTTAAGCAGAGAAGTCCTGAGTTAAAGTCGATGTATCGATTACCATCTACATCTATTACCACAGAGCCCTCTCCGCGCTCGACAACAAGCGGGTAAAACCTCACGTAGGAGGGGGAGATGACTGCGCGGTCGCGTTCTAGAATAGCTCGTGCTTTAGGTCCAGGAGGTGTTACCACGATTTTGGGGACTTCGGAGTAGCCCACCGAGGGGCGAAGAAATTGGAATAAAAGACTTGTAGCTACCTACTTATGCCGGGTCCTCTTCTTTTCCTCCTTCTCTTCGCCTTTGGTGACGACGATCTCGATGGTCGATACATAGCCCGTCCGACCGTCCTGCCTGGTGATCTGCTCTGAACCGATGTTTATTGCTTTGATCTTAAGTTCCGGAATTATCGATCTCTTGATGATCTGTACTGTATCCACAGCGCGCTTAATGGCCATCCCTCGAGCGCGAAGGTGGATTTCTGTGTAGCCAGCAGCGAAGGACTGTATTATAGCCATCACGTACCGCATAGGCTCTTTGCGACCGATTAGGATCTCAGCTGTCCTCTCGCTCATGGTGGGCGAGGCGCGTTAAAACTTCAGATAAAAGGCTTAGACGAGCTCCGCCTCTCTCTTCAGTCGCTCTATCCCTTCTTCAATCGCGCGTTCTAATTCAGCCTTCAGCTCAGGAGTCATCGTTCGAAAGCGAAGCTGATGTTTGAGGAACTCATCGATGGGTTTACGGCGGCTCTTATCTAAGTAAGGCGTGAACGCAGGGGATATGCGGAGCTTGCCATGCTCGATTTCGTAAAGCGCCCAATAGCCTGTTTGAACCGCTAGACGACTTATCTCGACCGTCTTAGAAGCGTCAAACCGCCACCCAACAGGACATGGCGTTAATATATGCAGAAACTTGAACCCGCGAATCTGCCTCGCCTTTCTAACCTTTTCATACAGGTCTTTTGGAAAGGCTATCGTTGCTGTAGCAGCGTAGGGGACATGGTGCGCAGACACTATTCTTAGCAGATCCTTCTTATGCTCGCGCTTACCAGTTGGCGTCGTTGTTGTCCATGCGCCAATAGGTGTCGCACTACTGCGCTGTATTCCGGTGTTTGAGTACATTTCGTTATCGTAGCATATGTAGAGAATGTTGTCGTTTCGTTCAGCTGCTCCTGACAACGCTTGGAGCCCTATGTCAAAGGTACCTCCATCGCCAGCCCAAGCAACCACGCTGAAGTCCTTCTCTCCAAGTTGTTCGAGGGCCGCAGACACTCCTGCCGCAACTGCTGCTGCTGCTTCAAACGGGATGTTGACAACAGGTACTGCGAACGAGCTTCCTGGGAAAATTCCTTGGATGACCGTACTACAACAGGCGGGGATTACGAAGACGGTACGGGGACCTAGCGCCTTCATAACGATACGAAGAGCGATAGTGGCTCCACAGCCTGGGCATGCGGTGTGCCCAGGGAGAAGAAATTCTTCCCGGGGTAAGCCGAAGGGAAGCTTCATAGCATTATCACCTCCTCACGACGCTTAACCTTGGCATAGTCCTTGACCGTTCGGCGAACGAAGTCTGCCAGTACAGTATAAGGAACATCTACACCACCCAGCCCAACTACATAGCCATGCACGGCGGGGGGATCTTTGAGTTCGAAGAGTGCGTCACGGACCTCAACAGAGAGCATGCCTCCTTTCCCGTAGGATGCGAATCTGTCGAAAACCGTAACAGAGTGAACCTCTTTGAGCAGCTGGCGAAGCTCTTCGCTTGGAAATGGTCGGTAGAACCTTACTCGAACTGCACCAACACGTAATCCCTCTTCTCTAAGTAAGTCCACAGCGAGGAAGGACTCAGCACCTAGAGAGCCTATGCTTACAATCGCGTGCTCAGCATCCTCCATCTGATAGGTCTCAACAAGAGCCCCATGAAACCTACCAAATCTCTTCCGGAACTCGTCAACCGCCTCTACAATCACCTTACGAGCCATTTGCATAGCTTCATGCATTTGCCTTCGCAGATGCTGGAAATGCACTGGTAGTACGAGGTTTCCATGCGTATATGGTGCATCGAAGTTTAACGCCCACGAGGGTTTTTTCTTCGGAGCGTAGTCAAGTATCTCCTCTCTTGGGGGGAGGTGGACGGGCATGTATGTGTGTGATAGAATGAAGCCTTCGTAACATACCATAACCGGAAGCAGAACTCGCGAATCCTCACTTATACGGTAGCCCTGAATGACCGAGTCAAGAATCTCTTGGTTGTCCTTACAGTACACCTGTAGCCAGCCAGTATCCCTCTGGGCGGCTGAATCAGAGTAGTCCGCCCATATCGACCAAGGCGATCCAAGCGCTCTGTTTACATTACACATCACGATAGGAAGGCGGGCTCCTGCGGCCCAGTGAAGAACTTCGTGCATGAGGGCTAGTCCCTGAGAAGCGGTAGCTGTGAAGGTTCTTGCGCCCGCAAAGGCGGCTCCAACGCATACGCTCATGGCGGAGTGTTCGCTTTCAACGCGTATGAAGCGTGCCTTTAATCGACCAGATTCTACGAATTCTGCAATTAACTCCACAACAGGCGTTTGAGGAGTTATGGGATACGCTGCAACAACGTCAACATCGCAAAGGAATGCTGCATAGGCGGCGGTGTGATTGCCGTTGAGAATTTCGGTACTCATTCCTCACGCACCATAGATATCGCGTTTCGAGGACACTCGTTTGCACAAATGCCACAGCCCTTACAGTAGTCGTAGTCGATGATGGGATACCCCTCCTCATTAAACGAGATCGCGATATCTGGGCAAAACACCCAACACAGCCCGCAGCGAATGCACTTATTGCGATCGACGGTTGGCTTTTGAAAGCGCCATAGCCCTGTTTTGCCACCGACACCCTTTACGGGTTGGGAGAACGCTGCATGCGGGATTGCTTCAGGAGCTAGCTCCCGACCCAGGCTGGGTAGCATCCCTGGCGCATTCGCTTACCTTTTAGGATTTGATGGCTGGACGGATACGAGTACTCTCATATGCCAATCGGACAGCGCGAGCGTTGATTTCACCCCGTTTATCAGGCCACGTCTTAAGGATAACCTTCTCAACGCTGTCCACGCTAACGAGATTTGTTGCCTTCGCAATAGCACCTAGCATAGCGGTGTTCACAATTGGAATACCTGCTAAGAGTAGTTTGAGATCAAGGGCTATGGAGGTAGCGTCAACGGTAGCTACGGCGAAATTGGGGGGGATGTTTAGGTCCTTAGGGTCTTTAGAGGTGTTTACGATTACAAAACCCCCCTCGTTGAGACCGCTTAGTGGATTTACGTAAGCGAATAAGGAGGGGTCTAGCACAACCACGTGATCGGGTTGGTAGACTTGGCTTCTAAGCAGTATTGGTTTATTGGAGATTCGTGTATATGCGGTTACAGGGGCGCCTCGTCGTTCTGCGCCGAAGAAGGGAAAGGCTTGGCTCCATTTGCCTTCTAGGAAAGCTGCCTTAGCGAGAAGCTGTGCTGCAGTTACAGCACCCTGACCGCCCCGACCGTGAAATCGAATCTCAATTATGCCAGGTACCTTCTTCACCGCCGCAGCACCACTTTATAATATAACTCTGTGTTCTATGGGGCGGCAGAGTACATGTAGCCCAGAACAGCAAGTGTAATGAAGAGTATGGTTAGTATTAGAACCATGTGCATCTTTAGTCGGATTCCGCCTACCTCCTCTTCGTAGAACATCAAGAGTCCTGCTGAGGACATAGGCAATCGTGTACCTCCGCGTCTACGGCGCTGACGGCGGCTGCTCACAATGGAACAACGGAGTTATGTTTTAAGGAGTTTCGTTGTGCAACCTGTGGACCCGCTGCTTGCATTTGATGAAGCAGCATTCGTGAAATCAGCTACAGAATTTATCCGAAGGAAGGTAGAAAGCAGCGGTGCGCGTGGGGTTGTTGTTGGTGTTAGTGGGGGGGTTGACTCTTCTGTGACGGCAACACTCTGTGTGAAAGCAATTGGCTCCAACAGAGTCTTGTTGCTATTTATGCCTGATGAGATAACCACAGAGGAAGATCGGCGATGTGTGTCGTTACTAAGCCAGTGGCTTGGGGTAGAGGTGCGGGAAGTGCCCATTACAACCACAGTTTACGCCTTCTTCGACCTGCTAGGTCGCGCAGACCGTGTAACAGAGGGTAATCTACGAGCGAGGGTGCGTATGGTAGTTCTATATTGGTTCGCTAATAGGGAACGGCGATTAGTTGTAGGAACATCTAATCGAAGTGAGTGGTTAACAGGGTATTTCACTAAGTACGGAGATGGAGCGAGTGATTTAGCGCCGCTTCTGACTCTTTACAAAACCCAGGTGTGGCAATTAGCACGATGGTTAGGGATACCTGAATTCATCGTAAACCGAACTCCATCGGCAAGGCTGTGGTCTGGTCAAGAAGATGAAAGAGAGCTTGGTATACGTTATACTATACTTGACTCAGTGCTTGTGCGGTGGGAGCGTGGTTACGACCCTAAGGCGATAGCCTCAGAGATAGAAGCCCCCTTGCACGTGGTCGATAGAATAGTGAAGCTAGTGCAAAGTAGCTCTCATAAAAGACAGTTACCGCAGCACTTATGAAGGGATCTCGCTTTAAAGCCTGTGGGAAGGCGGAGGAGAAGGCGGCGGCGCGTAATACGACGTCGTCCTAGGAGGCTTCCTAGTACGTTCACTTGTCCAATATGTGGGAATCCTTCCGTCAGCGTGCTTATGAGACGGGAAAGCATGCGAGCAGAGGTTACTTGCGGCGTTTGTAGGTACACGAGAGTTTACACAAACGTGCCAAGCGTGTTTGAGAAGGTTGATGTGTATAACCGATTCATAGACGATTTCCACGAAAGAGGGGTCCTAGAAGGAGAAAGCGCGTGGACAGCGGAACACGCAGCCCTAACTAGTGAAGTTCCAGCAACTACAGAGAGTACGTCAGAGGAAGAGAAAAGTTCTTCAGAGACAGAGCAGAAAGAATCGCGTGGAGAGAACCCACATAACGAGCATTAGCCCGTCACTACGCTCATACCGGGAGAATATTAGAAAACGTGTAGAAGAAGCGTATGAATTTGCCCGTAGAGCAATAAAGAACATAGATCCGTTAGCGGATGTACACACTGCACTGTCTTACAGCGTCTACGACAACGTAGAGTACCTGACGGGGATCCAGGGTATTGCAGACCGCTTGCGACAATTAGCGTCCGCCTGTCGCTGCAAGCTGGATCTAGCACTACGAATTGCAGGAGAGATCGTAAGGGGAGATTTGGTACCGGAAAAGGACCTTGAGAAGCGGTGTGAATTAGCGATCAGAGCAGGGCTTGCAGTGTTAACCGATGGAAAGACTGTTGCCCCTACAGAGGGGATTAGCGCGGTTCATATCAAGCGACGAGGTAGGAGGCGCTTTCTTTCCATATATTTTGCAAATCCAATAAGATCGGCGGCGGGTACGGAACAAGCACTAACCCTCGTTATTGCAGATTACGTTCGTCAAGTAGCGCAGTTAGACCCCTTCATACCGACGGAACAGCAGGTTAAGAGAATTGTTGAAGAGGTACGTACATTCGAAAGGGAGGTTATTCGGTTTGCATCCGCGGTATCTGATGCAGCTCTTGAGATAGCGTATAGGAATCTGCCCGTAGAGTTGACAGGTGTTCCTACTGATAAGGTGGAGGTTAGTGCGTATAGGGATGTAGAGGGCGTAGAAACGAACCGTGTTCGAGGAGGAGCGTTACGTGTTCTTAACGACGGAATTGTGGCAAAAGCGCATAAGATCATAAAGGAAATGCAAGAAAGCGGGTTATCGCCATGGAGCTGGCTCGAGGAGGTAGTTAAAGTCAGAAAACGGAGTGCGGGGGGAGAAGCGCACAGCCGCGTCGTCGACGAGATAACGATGGGTAGACCTATTATATCCTTATCCGGCATCCCGGAGGGATTCCGAATTCGCTTGGGTAGAGCGAGAAACACCGGGTTTGCTGCACTAGGGATACATCCTGCAACGATGGTGGTTTTGGGAGGGTTTCTTGCGATAGGATCGCAACTAATTACGGAGGGTCCTGGGAAAGCCGGTGTCGTTATGCCTGTATCCAGTATCGAGGGGCCAGTTGTAAAGCTGCGTAACGGCGCCGTTGTAAAGCTACGCAGCAGAAAGGAGGCGCAGAGACTGCGCGATTACATCGAGAAGATCCTATGGCTAGGAGATGTTCTTGTAGCAGTCGGGGAGTTTATAGAGAATAACGCAGAGCTGCCTTCAATTGGCTATTGTGAGGAATGGTGGTCGCTTGAGCTCCGTTCACGCATCGAGGAGATTGGTGGATTTGAAAGAGCGGCGGAGCTTACAGGTATACCTGTTAGCAAACTCCGGAGCTTTGTAGACGAACCCCTTAAGGAGATTCCATCAGGAGAGGAGGCGTTAGTGATAAGCAGAGTTCTAGATGTCCCGCTGCACCCTCGGTATACGCCGTTTTTTGAAAGAGTGTCAAACGACGATCTTCGACTGCTTCATACAGCGATTCAGCAGAGTCTACGACGGAAGGAGCGGCTTGAGATACCTTTTGACGAGTGTGTAAAGCAAGTCCTTGAAGAGCTGTGTGTGGAGCACAGAGTTGAGGGAGAGAGAATTGTGATAGAAGGGGATATGGCTATAGTCTTACAACAACTACTAGACCCTACTCAGCCGTTTGCAGTCGATCCTTCCCAATCTCCTCTAGAGAACGTAGCAAAGCACGCTGGAGTCAAGCTACGAAACAAGCTTGGTACGGTTCTCTCGGCGCGTCTTGGTCGCCCAGAAAAAGCGCAACAACGCAAGATGAAGGGCCGGGTTAATGTCTTGTTCCCTGTAGGTGGTTACGGTCAAACCAAGCGTAGTCTCGCGCGAGCGCTGGAAGAGAACGTTATTCAAATCCAGATATTCAATCTAAGGTGTAGTACACGCAATTGCCCAAATAGAAATCAGCTCATTTTCGAGGGTAGCAGGTGCCCGTACTGTGGAAACCCAGGTGTTGTACAATTCACATGCCCTAAGTGCGGTGCCGTTGTTCCTCCACCAATTTGTCCAGATTGCGATAGGCGGGGCGCTAGAGTGAGGTTACGGCTTGTAGGAAGATGCCCTACCTGCGGAAAGGAGCTTCTTCCAGGCACCTTCTGCCCGGCATGCGGCAGTCTCGCGGAAGTGTTGGGAGAATGCCCCCGTTGCGGACGAAGAGTGGAGGTTAAGCTTCTTTGTCGACGGCATAAACGACCGATAGAAGCGGTTCCCTATAGTAGTGTGCGTATCAGCCTGAGGGAATACGTTCAGCGGTCTGTCAAAATAGCAGGTGTTGATGTCGGAAACGTACGAGGAGTCGAGGGTCTGACCAGCTATGCAAGACGACCAGAGCCTTTGGTTAAGGGACTGCTTAGAGCAAAGCACGGGCTCTTTGTATTCAAAGATGGCACAGTACGGTTTAACGCAACTAATGCGCCTCTGACGCATTTCTACCCCCGCGAGATCGGGGTCTCGGTTGAGAAGCTGAGGGAGCTAGGATACGTATATGATGTAGAG
The DNA here is from genome assembly GCA_003661605.2 of archaeon. Classification (GTDB taxonomy): domain Archaea; phylum Thermoproteota; class QMWL01; order QMWL01; family QMWL01; genus QMWL01. The sequence continues at coordinate 8,295 of QMWL02000008.1, read as the reverse complement.
GGCAGCCCGCTCGTTCGTTCTGATCAGCTTGTGGAGCTAATGCCACAGGATATCATCATCCCCGAGGATGCAGCAGAGCACATGGTTAAGGTCTGCAAGTTCATAGACGAACTGCTTGTGAAGTACTACCGCAGTAAGCCGTTCTACTGCGTTGAGCGAAAAGAGGACCTTATAGGCAAGCTCGTTGTCGGAATAGCGCCACACACATCCTGCGCAGTTGTTGGGCGGGTAGTCGGGTTTACTAAGGCACGTTGCTGCTTTGCACACCCGCTCTGGCATGCCGCAAAGCGCAGAAACTGCGACGGCGACGAAGACAGCCTCGCTCTTCTCATGGATGTGTTTCTCAACTTCTCGCTAGACTATTTGCCTGCAGAAACAGGAGGTCGTATGGATGCTCCACTAATCACCCTTGTCTGGGTTAACGCCGAGGAGGTGGATGAGGAGGTCTATGCTATGGAAACCTGCGACCAGTTACCACTAGAACTATACGAAATGGCTGGAAAAGGCGTATCCGCCCGCACCATTGCAACCCTTGTCGACCGCGTCGGTACGCGCCTAGGAACGCTAGCAGCGTATCAAGGATATAGATACACAGCACATACGGTTGATATACATGAAGGAGATGTTCGATCTGCATACTCGACCGTGAAGACGATGCGGGAAAAGCTGAATCTACAGCTGCGTGTAACGAGAGCGATAAACCGCTTGCTTTATGAGACAACTGTGAGAGTCGTGCTTAACGGACACGTGTTTCCAGATATCGCAGGCAACCTGATGCAGTTCGGCAGACAGCAACTGCGCTGTACAAAGTGTAACCGCACCTATAGAAGACCACCTCTCTCTGGGCTATGTGAGAATTGCCGAAGAGAGCTAAAACTAACGGTGTTTCAAAAGACTATAGAGAAGTACCTGCCAATAGCTCTTGATCTTGTTTCTACAATCGACGAGCACAGCTACGAGGCCGCACGAGCAAGACTGCTGTATTTATCGGTAAAGAACGCGTTCGGGGTCGACGCACAGCCGAGACAGCGCGAAGAGCAGAAACGACAGCGTACACTCAGCCTCACAGAATTTCTGTAAAAGCGCAAGGTAGAATCACCTGAAAGGACAGCGGCAAGGTGTATGCCCGCACTTAGGACATTGACCTCTATATCGTTTTATGGATACATCTTCTAAATCAATATCAACTAGATTAGCAAGAGAGCACAACCACGCAAATACGTCTGCAAACTCCACTTCCATCTTTTCTCGATCACCGTCGCGCACTGCTGCCATAAGCTCTCCTACCGCCTCAACGAGCCAGAGCGCTGTTTTCAAAACACCTCTCTCAAGATCCCGATCTCCGTAGATCCTTAGCATGAGTTTCTGGAACTCGCGTATATCCATCCGCGCGGTTGCATGCCGCGCAAAAACATGTACGCGCAACTGTTATACAAAACCGTATTCCAAAGAGAGGCGATGGATCGTGTACTTAGCGAAGAGTTGGTGAAGTGGCTCACGAAAGTCCTTGATGATCCTATCGTGAAAGCGCTCCTACCAAGGACGACGCTGACGAAACCACAGCTAGAAACATTAGTAATTTATCATGCAGAAATGTTAGAAAATAAATCAATAGAATTTAAGAAAAACATTAGATTGGCGCTGATGAAGCTCAGAGGCGAAAAAGCTTCACTGTCGAAAGGTGCCTTTGTCCGCACGCTTCAACAAGCAAGAAGAAACGTGTTAAGATCAGTTGCAACAATAGTGCTTCTAAGCTACCTAGGGTTATTAGATCCAGATACGTTGATACGTGCAAGGGGCGTCGGTGTGACATTACGTGAGGTCATGGAGGAAATGGAAGCGGTGGAAGAACAAGACCCTGATGAGATGAGGCAGCGCCTCTCTACAATTATCCAAAGACTTCTTCGCATAGTGTGATTAGGACCGTCACATGTATCACAGATGGAGGCTAATGTGCCGCACAAGGCTTAGCCCGATGTTTACGACAGCGAGATCTCGTGCAAAGCTACAATAAGCCTGATGGAAGCGCGCTTCTCTAGGTGATGGATCAGTATGTGACATCATGTGATCTATAGCACAGCATAAAGCAGGAGTGCTGTGACGCTCGCGTGACTGCTGTGAGAGGCGTTGTTATATGCAAGGGGCGTGTTCAGGGGGTTGGGTTTCGCCCCTTTGTGCTCAGAGTAGCAGCTAACCTCGGGTTAAAAGGAACTTTTGAGAACCTCGCAGATGGAAGCGTTCGGATAACCATCGAAGGTCCTGTTTCAGCTGTCCGAGAGTTCTTCTCCACTCTACGCGAGAGAAAGCCCGAAATCGTCGACTATGAGTTCTTTGATGCGAAAATCGCAGGACCCGCTAAGGGTCTAGGAGACCTAAGGATAGCTGTCTCAGAGGATAAAGCAGGCGTACCAACAACTCCTGTAATACCTGATGTTGGTGTGTGTAAGGAGTGTGCCCGCGACTTCTACTGGGGGGACTCGAGATATCGCGGCTACACCTTCGTAAACTGCGCAGTATGTGGACCTCGCTTTACCATACTATTCAACGTTCCCTATCACCGACAGTATACCGTAAACATAGCATTTCCCCTATGCGATCTCTGTAGCTTGGAGTTTCACGACATAAAGAATCGGCGGTTTTGGGCGGAGGGTACGCTGTGTAGAAACTGCGGTCCACAATACTGGCTTGTGGAACCGAGAGGCGAGGTATTAGAAGCCGACGACCCCATTGCCGTAGCCGCGAAGCTCATCATGGAGGGAGCCATAATCGCAGTGAAAGGGATTGGAGGGTTCCACCTTGTTTGCCGATCGACCGATGATGAAGTCGTTCGAAAGCTCAGAGCGCGGAAGCGCCGCCCCAGAAAGCCCTTCGCCGTAGTAGCGCCATCTGTAGCAGCAGTACGCACGTTTGCGGAAGCAAGCATCGACGAATTGCGTGCACTAACCTCATGGAGAAGACCTATCGTCCTTTTACGTAAACGACAGCCGTTTCCACTATCCGAGCTTGTAGCACCTGGTCTCGATCGTATTGGTGTGATGTTGCCTTACGCACCCGTACATCTAGCGCTGTTCGAACATATATCAGACCCTGCGCTTATCGCCACTAGCGGAAACCCGCCTCAGCACCCGATTCTATCGGATAATCTAAAAGCCCTAAGAGCGCTTCGCGGACTTGCAGACTATCTTCTAGTCCATGATAGAGAGATTGTGACGCCTTGCGACGATAGCGTGCTGAGAGCCGATAGGTGTAGAACTGCACTTATTAGAAGATCCAGAGGTTTCGTCCCTGAAGCAATTCCGGTTTCGGTGAAGAGCACAGGCATCGCAATCGGCGTAGGTGCAGAAGAGGAGAACGCGGCGGCGGTTGTAAGAGGGGAGTACGCCTATCCTACACAGTTTATCGGTGATTGCGATACTGCTGAAGCGGTATCCTACCTCGAGTTCTCGATCGAGCGAATGATAGACTTGCTCGGAGTGCAAAAAGTAGATGTTGTTGCTTGCGACAAGCACCCGCAGTTTCCGAGTCGGAAAGTAGCGGAACGCCTATCAGAGCAGTACAGTGCTTCTCTTGTAGCAATCCAGCACCATCACGCACACGCAGCAACTCTACTTGCAGAGAGCGGTATACGCGAGGCAGTCGTCGTTGTTGTCGACGGATTTGGTTACGGAGAAGATGGTGCGGCATGGGGGGGTGAAGTTCTAACACTAACTAGTTATAGGAGCTATAACCGCACAGGGCATTTAGCATACTTCCCACTTCCAGGCGGGGATGCTGCAGCACGCCATCCGGGTCGTATTGCAGCTGCACTCCTATGGATGTTAGGAGGGGCGGAGAGGGTTCTGAACGAAGTAGGCTCGCGCGCAAGAAATCTTCTACCCGGCGGTGAGAAGGAGCTCCACCTAGTACTGCGAATGCTCGAGGTAGAGATGGAGTGTGTACCCTGCTCTAGTTGCGGTCGATTGCTCGACGCAGTATCAGCCTTCTTAGATATCTGTAGCTTGCGAAGCTACCGTGGAGAGCCTGCGATCAGGCTGGAGGCCGTAGCAGGAAGTTATCGACCAGAGCCGATGAGCATCCCTGTTGCATGTAAGGAGGGCAAACGCATCATCGATACCGCAGCGCTCTTCGATCAGGTAGTGTCTATGGTGCAGAGGTTTAGCAGGGGAATCATAGCAGCATCAGTACTGTGGAACTTAGGGCGCGTTTTTGCAGAGGTGGCATGTGAGGTAGCGGCAGAGCAGCAGGTGAAACACGTTGGGTTGAGCGGCGGTGTCGCCTATAACGGAATCTTTTACGCAGCGTGGCGAAAAACGGTGAAGCGTCTTGGCTACCGCCCTATAGAGCACAAGCACACGCCGCCGGGCGACGGAGGAATAGCAGTAGGACAAGCAATCGCGGCACTCGCAACGGTCTTTAGCGACGAGTAGCATAACAGGGTGAGCAAGTTTCAAGAAGCGCTTCCTCGTCTACGGATTAAAGATCGGTTGTTAAAAAACCTGATAGAAGCGCTTTATCAGGAAGTACTCACAGTTCAAGCTCAGATAAAGCGCCTCGAAGCACGCCAGCAGCAACTCGAGGAGCGTGTAGACGAGATCTATGCCATGGCTGCAGGAGTAACAACAGACACCGCACAGCGGATGGAGGAACTTGAGCAAAGAGTTAACGACGTTCAACAGCGCGTCTCAGAAATTGCTAAGCAACAGAAAGAGAACATGCAGCGCGCTGAAGAGGAGTTAGCCGAGCTGCGTAGAAAGATGGACAGAGTGGAGGAACAAGTGGTGTTTCTACTACGGCACGCCAGCTATGGTGAAATCTACCCTCGTAGCCACCTACCACCACGGCTGACCAGCACCCAGCAACACATCCTTGAAATCCTGAAATCAGAACAGCCGCTGAGCGCACAAGAGATCGCGGAGCGCTTAGGCAAAAGCAGAGAGCACGTGAGCCGGACACTCTCCAAGCTCTGTCGTATGAGGCTGGTGGCACGACGGCAGGAGGGAAGACGTATACTTTACTATATTATAGAGGAATGAGGCTGCCGCCGCTTTCGTTTAGCGTAGTGGGGATTGATCTAACGGGAACGAGCACACGCGCGTCTAGCATAGCGCACATCCTAGGAAGAAGAGCGGCGCTACACCGCGTTAGGGAGGACCGTGCGGTTATTGAAGTCGTTGAACGCTGTGCACCGCGTGTTGTTGCAATCGATGCGCCACTCACGCTTCCAGAGAAGGGAGTCATCAGGCAAGTAGACCGCATGATGCTACAGCGAGGATACAGAGTGCTCCCTCCACTCATACGATCAATGCAATCCCTAACCCTGCGAGGAATACGGCTAAAGCAGCAATTCCAGGAAAGAGGGATCGAGGTAATCGAGGTCCACCCTACTTCGTCAGCGAAAGCGCTCGGTGCTCGAGATAAACAAACCCTACTCCGTAGAATGCTATCTGGCTATGAGCTGAGCACATCGTGGCAAAGCCTCAGTCGTGACGACTTAGACGCCCTACTCGCAGCTATTACAGCAGCATTCTATGTAAGAGGCGAGTTCGAAGAGGTGCGTGCTGAAGACGGTGTAATCGTTCTACCGAGACCACGATGAGCGCGCTCCCTAAACACCTAGCAGAGGCAATAGCCCTAGCGGAAGAAAGGGGATTCAAGCTCACAGCGGAAGTTGTTGCACACCTCCGCACGATGCCCCCGGATGCCGTACATGCAGCAGTACAGCGTATGATCCAGTTAGCAGAGCAGCAAACACCGCGCCCGCTGTTCCTCAGCAAAGACCTCCTAGAGGCTAGCGGAGCAGAGCTTGCCGCGAGGAAAGAACCCCAACAGCCGCGCCCCATAGCAGTACGGAGAGAAGAGCACAAACCGCGATACTCCATAGTCGTAAACCTCACCACCGTAGGGCGAGTGGAGGGAACAGGAGACGCCTTCGTACGGTACTTTCAGAGCAGGTACACGCAGCTAGCGCAAATCATCGCTACCGAGCACCGGATTGCAGCAACGCCCCTGGCCTCTATCCGGAGGCTCTACGAGCAAGGACACCGGGACGAAGAAGGGCTCTACGCAGTAGTGATGGTTAGGGAGGTAAAGCGCCGCTCTGATTATACAGTTCTTACGGTAGAGGACCGAGAGAGCGCAGCGACCGTCATCGTCCGTAAAGAAGTAGTGACTCCATCTCAAGCCTACGATTGGATCCTACCAGACCAGGTACTAGCCATCAAGCTTGTAGCCCGCGAACAGTACATGATCGCTAAGGACATACGCTTCCCTGGTCTGCCTCCACGCCTACGCGAACCGCTTAAACAGAAGGTTTACGCCCTGTTCATCGGCGACTTCCACTTCGGAAGCAAACTAGCGCGTACTGACCTCGTGCGACGATTGGTCGATTGGATTAACGGACGAGTGGTGACACCGGAGGAGCGGGAAATCGTCGAGAACTTACGGTACATCTTCATCGTCGGCGACCTCGTGGACGGCGTTGGAATCTACAAGGGACAAGACAAAGAGCTTGCCATACACGATGTAAGAAAGCAGTACGAAGCGGCTGCAGCAGCACTACTGTGGAACATCCCCCAAGACATCACCGTATTCGTCATACCAGGCAACCACGACGCCACCTGGCCCTACCTACCACAGGTACCGCCCTTCCGAGAGTTAAGCGAGCCGATCTACGATATAAAGAACGTAGTCGTGCTAAGTAACCCCAGCGTCGTCGAGGTTGAAGGTCGACGCATTCTTCTCTACCACGGTCAGGGTCTCGATGCGATGATCGGGAGAGTTCCTGGTAGCGCATACACCCAGCTCCACAAATGCTTGCCAAACTTGCTTCAACTCATCCTAGCACAGCGTCACCTTGCACCAGTTTACGGAGAAGCAACCCCCTTGCTACCTACGAAGGAGGATTACCTGGTTATTAAAGAGCCTCCAGACATCCTAGCGGTAGGGCATCTACACGTTGCCGCAGTCACGAAGTATCAGGGCATCCGCTGTATAGCAACAGGTGCCTGGCAGGATGCGAGCAGCTACCAGCGCCGTCACGGCATTCAACCCGATGTAGGGTATGCGATAGCAGTTGATCTAAGTGACCCCCTTCTTCAGGCAAGGGTCCTACGCTTCTAGCGTTCACTACAGAGAGCGGCCTCCACCTCCTCAGGAGTAACAAGCGCATGAATTCGCCGCGTACGCCCATAACGACCCCTGCTCTCCAATCGCGCAGTCACAAGCCCATACAGGTCGAGGTTAGCGACAATGCTGCGGAACGTCCGCTCGTTTCTCGGGCGAAGCCCCCGCTCCCTACACAAACGCGCGTAGTACGCGAACACTTCCCCTGATGTGGGGTCTGATCCTCGCTGGTAGCAGAGCCGCGCCACAGCAAGCAGCACCAGCTTTGCATGAATAGGAAGAGAAGCCAACGCAGACCGAACAACCTGCCGATCAATCGCCGCAATCGCTGCATCCACGTGCTGAGGCGTGACCTGAGGCGCGCCAGCGCGGTCCGCCAGCTCTCCCGCAACACGAAGGAGGTGCAGTGCTCGTCGTGCATCACCATGTTCTTTAGCTGCGATTGCAGCACAGTAGCGTAGAGTTTCTTCTGGTACAACACCTTCGTGAAAAGCGAGCTCTGCACGGTGCTTGAGAATATCGTAGAGCTGCTCGAAGGTATAGGGGTGGAATAAGATCTCTTCCTCAAACAGCGCACTACGCTCACGCGCATCCATCAGCTCCTTGAACGTTACCGAGTTACTGATAATCGTGAGAGAAAGCTTTCCTCGCCGCGTTGACTCGTTCATACGAGTTAGCAGGTAAAGCAGCTGGCTTTCGCCCGGACGGTAAACCGCATCCACCTCATCGAGAACCGCAATCACAGCACCTCCTCGAGCGTCCACTGCTCTGAAGAGACGAGCATAGAGCTCCGCTTTCGCTAACCCTGTTGACGGAACGTCGACACCCAGTTCCCGACACATGGCCACTAGTACCTTGTACTCGCTACCCTCAACACGGCAGTTAACGTAGAGGACCCGTACACTCCGATCCTGCGCTCGAGCAACACTAGCAAAACGGCGTAACACATAGCGCGCCACAACCGTTTTCCCCGTTCCAGGAAGCCCGAAAAGCATCGCGTTTAGAATCCGATCACCCCGTAGCGCAGGTGCAAGGATTTGTGCAAAAGCCCGAAGCTCCTCGTCACGGTGCAAAATGCAATCAGGCTCATAATCAGGGAGCAAAACCTCTCGGCGTTTGAAGAGGGAGCGCGTAGCAAGCGCTTGCTGAAATACTGCTTCAACGAGGTCCAAG
>QMWL02000007.1 GCA_003661605.2 archaeon | reverse complement strand
TTATTACAGCGCGTTAGTGACGAGCTGTCACTGGTAGATATTACTGTAAGCAAAGCATAAAAGGACTTCAGGTGTCTCTGCCTGAAGAATAGCCCCGGTCGTCTAGTTGGACAAGGATCTCGGCCTTTCGAGCCGAGGATCCCGGGTTCGAATCCCGGCCGGGGCGCCATAGATGTTTTGCTAGACGCTAACCAGTTCGTCGGATGAATGCAAAACACTTTTTACTTGGCATAGAACTAGCAATCGTTCGAGCTGTGAGGATGAGAGCGATGAAGGGACAGCATGTGGTGATAACTGGTACGCCAGGAACGGGTAAAACGACAGTTGCTCGATATTTAGCAAAAAAGAATGGATGGCGTTTGATTTCCCTGAGTAAGTTTGCATTTAAAAACGGAGGAATTCGTTACTTTGATCCGGAAACAGGTAGCTTTGTTATAGACCCGAATAGGATTAAGAGAAGTCTTAACAGGCTCTTGCGGCGTAATAACGACCACCGTAGCATCGTAGAAGGCTGTGATGCGAACGTTCTTGTAGAACCAGAGCTTGTAACTCACGTCTTTGTTCTAAGGTGTAATCCGATTGAGCTTGTGCAGCGTATGCTACGTTCAGGATACTCACGCGATAAGATTCTTGCTAATGTAGAAGCGGAGATGATCGACTTCTGCCTATGGGAGGCCATCAACAGGTTTGGACAAGAAAGAGTCTTTGAGATAGATACAACGGAGAGATCTCCAGAAGAGGTTGCAGGTATTATCAACGATATTATTGAAGGACGGCAGCAGAGCAGTGTGGGGAATGTTGACTGGTTGTCTCAGTATGAGGATATAATAAGAGCAGTTAGCGATCTACTGGGAGTATCTCCTTTACAGGCATAATTTCTACCATAGACACGCACGCACCAATAGGATACCTAACCAAAGCATATCCTACAGGAAGTTGTTTAAGAAGATCCTCTTCGATACCGCCCATCATTCGCTGAATAACTCGAATGTCGTCCAGGGCGTAGAGCCTGTGCGCAAACAGAAAGCCAGAGTCTCTCAACACGTCTTGAGCGATGTGATTAGGAGACTGACTTATGGTTAGTACACCGCAACCATACTTCCTAAGCTCGCCTATCATGAATTCGATCGGCGAAGGTTTGTCGTATTCACGCCGCGCAGGTACGAGATGTCGGGCTTCTTCGATTATTGTTAGTCGTCTGAGTTCAGAGGAGAATCCATGTCCGTACTCGAAGCTATACAGCGCACGCAGCAGTAGAAGAGCAAGCAGTACTCTAGTACGTAGACCTCGTACAGGGCTAAGGTCGAAGATAACGCTCTGCTTCTCAAGTAGGTTCTTTAAGGACATTTTAGGATGAGAATCAAAAACCCTTGCAATGCGACCTTCTGTTAGTGGCTGTAGTCTTCGCAGCAAAGCCATCTTTATCTCGTGATCGAATCTTGATCTTGGATACATATCTCTTATGTTCTCTACTATTTCAGTAAGTGAAGGCATTTCGGACCCTGACTTAGTGGATGCAAGCGCATAAAGAAGCGCTTCACGGAACATAAATACCTGAGGAGCTGTGAAGTCGAACGAAAATGCAAAAGCATCTACTACTAAGTTTATTGTATCTACGACGGTATCTTCACCTAATAATTCTAGGAGGTTTATCGATACACTACCGTCAAGTCGGATTAAGGTAGCATTCAGCTTCTTGAGAATAGCATATTCACCATGCCAGTCTAATACGGCAACTTGTCTACCTTTTTGAAGCAGTGCCGCTGCTAGAGTTAAAGCGGTATTCGTTTTTCCAGTTCCTGTAACACCAACAATAACGATATGATTAAGCAGGTCTCTGATATCTATCTCGAAATCTTCTTTAGGAAACCCTCCTGAAATAACCCATCCTATGTGAATCCTGCTACTTCCTCCTGGGGAGGAGTGTGCAACTAAACTCCTCAGTTTAGGATAAGGAAGCTGCTCAAGCGGTCTTGGCGGAGTAAACAGCGGGAGCGCCAGAGTAAGCGGACGAATCTTTCGATTCAGAAAGAGAGGTTTGCTCGGGTTGATGATGATCCTCCACTGCGAGAAAAAATATTGGAGGCTTCATATTCACACGGACACTTACATCATCTCGTACGGCAGCTACTAAGGAAGCTATTTGACGCACTTGCTCTGACAACTTTCGATCTGCACCTTGCTCCTCCCTTACCCATGTAAGTATCAACAAACGCTGGTTGAGCGCGCCACCGTCTCTGCTACTAGCTATAATAATTGCAAAGGGGATTTTATGCCGGAGTAGTGCTCTGAGTAGCAATCCGTTTTTTAGAAATTCCTCTCTAAAAACGCGATCTCCTCGACGTTGTACTTCCATCTCTAAGTCTTCAAGAGTTTTAGAGGGGAAGACTTCGACGGTAGCGAACCTTAGCCGTGGATGAGAGGATGCTTGCAATACAGTCGTTGTGTGGTGTAATTTTTCCTTAACATGCTCTACGGCGGTGAAAAGTTTGTAGGTTAGTTTATCGAACAAACGTGTTCTCATCAACAATACCGGTGTGAGCAGAATAGCAGCGATAATAAGAGGAATGATTCCAAAAAATCTACTCATGAATACAAGAATCGTGGCGAAAAACAGTATTATCACCGTCCACTGATCATTCATTTCCTAACCAGGCCACTTTGGAGGGTACCACAACCAGCCAAAGAAGTTTTCGAGAGTTTTTCCTAATGCTGTTAGAAAGTAATCGAGATGTTTAGCAATAACAGTGTTGATAGCGGAAGTGTTAGCAATAAGTGCAGTTAGTAGGACTAAAGTAACTGCGAAAAGAAGTAGTTCCTCGACTAGCTGTATTCCCCGTCGTCTTCGAGATCCGATAGCCTGTCTGGCGATCATCCTAATAGATTTGGACTAGCTCAGATAAGCAGCAACATATAGGATAACCATAGGAAGGCGACGTTTATGTAAAGGAGAAACCGATGCTTGTGAAGGGGAAATAGATACGTTGTTTTACAGGTATTGAGAATCATTGCAGTAACAATCATAGTTTGAATAATAGTAGATGTGATAAAGCTAGTGCGCGATAGAAGCAAGGAGACCCAGAGAATTCCAGCGATAGTTGCTAGTGAGAGTAAGTCTAAGAACATAGCCCGCTGCCTGATACTATTCTGTATAGTTGCTAACTTAGATTCAATTTCCGAAGTTTCCACAGATAGGTTAGCTAAGGATTCTCCGATAGCCCTTAGGATACGCGGATTTCCTACTTTACCAATAAATTTGATAATATTATCAAATTTTTGTTGTTTTCTGGAAAATTTTCTTGTAAAAAACACTATGGATTCCTGTGATTCAATACAACGAAGCAAGGACCCTAGTTGCTGGATCGATATCGAGTTGCTTGTATTAAATATTCTTTGTTTAGGATAGAAGAATAACCTGATGCCAATGTAGGAAAGTATAATAAGTTCTATCTCTACAGCACTATGTGGGGGTATTAATGGTAATAATGCAGCCGACAGTGAAAGGACTACAGGTATTTCCAAACTTAAGCTCTGATAACAACGCGTGCGCTGCACTATCAGAAGAAATACTCCGTCGTTAAGCAGTATTGTCAGCAGGACAATAAGCGCAATCTCTAGTAGAGGGAGGTTCATCAGGATTACAACAACGAAAATTGCTAGGATCCCTAATGCCGTCGTTGCTGATAATATGGTACCCATTATTTCTAGAAAACTCAGTATGTTTAATATGTAAGATTTTATATCAAGAATATGAGCTTTAATCACTTGGGGGAGCGCTATACGACCGATGGAATAGTAGTCTTCACGATGTATAAAGTTCTCAGCATTATCTGATATAGCTAAGTACCTTATATATGGTATTTTAAGGAAAGAGTAGGTCCATGCTTCTACAAGACTTGGTATTGGAGCCATTTTGCTTCTTCTGGGCAAGAGTTCAACGCCACGGACTAGCATACGAATTGCTACGGGGAGTGCAATTGCGCAAGTTATTATAGTAAGTATTCTAATCAAAATGTACTTGTTTAATTACAATCGAATCATTACCTTTATGAAGTAAATAGATTCCATCAACCTTTCTACTTACACCTCCTTCGGGTTTAAATTTACGTACCGTAAACACAAGAATGTGTAAGCAGCGAACAGCTTCAATAGGAACGTGATACACATGCGTCCATCGCGTTATCGCGTCCTCAGGTGAGTTAGCGTGAAAGGTGAATACACCGCGAAGTCCAGCAACAAGTGCGTGGAAAAGAGCAGAGACATGGTCTTGAGTTTGGATTTCTCCAAAATAAACATAGTCTGGACTTCTGTGAAGAAGTTTTTCAATTTCTTTGCTTTTTGTTGTGTATTTATAGGGAGCTTCTAGTGGTGGTACGCGTATCTTAACGCCAACGCTAGGTAAAGGAGGACTCTCTAATACATCCTCTAGTGTGAATACACGCCAAGTCTGTGGTATTTCCATGAGAAGAGCATTTGCTAGTGTTGTCTTACCAGAGTACACATCCCCTACAATTGCTATGTTTTTCCTTTGGAGCACGCTGCGTTTGAGAAACTCTGCTTGGTGGCTAGCTATAAATCCTAATGAAGTAAGATCGCCAAGCCTTAGAGGTTTTAATGGAAATCTACGGATGTCAATAGAGAAGCTCGTTTCTGTTAAAGGTGCTCTATCGATGGATAGGCGTACAAAGAAATCGCGCGTTCGAATGTCGCACTTAAGAGAGGGAGTAAATTCGGATATGGGATAACCGGATACTAGCTCGGCGAAATTACAGATTCTTTGAAAATCTTTGAGATTTAATCTTACTTGTGTTATCGTACGACCCCCGTTTCGTGTATCATAGTAAACAGGATGATTGGGTCCATCGCAGAAGATGGCAGTAACCTCGTCGTTCGTTAGGACGTTAAGTAGCTTACCTAGTCCAACACTATGGTACGCGAGAACTTTTGCCTCTCGCAGCTTCTCCTGGGCATTAATACATGAATGAGCATTATTTAACAATAAAGAGTAAGCAACACTTGTCCTTACTGTAATCTCTTCAATAGCCGAAGTTCCTCTTCTTATCACTACCCATGTTGAACAGAATTCATCCACAGCATCAAGGATAGCTTGTCTGTGTTGAGTCGAGATTTTATCAAATACTTCATTGCTTATTTCTACATATGGTATTAATCTTCTCAATGTTACGTAGACTCTTTCCTCACTGCATAAGTTTATCAAATTACTTACTCTTTCACCTATATTATTGTATTGTTTTTTGTAGATACCCGAGTATAGATCTTTGCAAACCCTTATCAGTTTTTTACGTATATTAGAGGTAAGATTACCTTCTATAGAATATATGTTATAGCTGCAACCAATATGCATGCATTGCAAACATGCTAAACTGAGGAGAGGAACCCCCCACCTGTATGGACATTGAGGAGATTTAGCTGAGGAACTAGTTGGTTGCCTCTGTTTAATGAAATAAAGCGGGCCACTTTTCGCAATCTTCTTTATTATTCCCTTCATTTTTACTACATTCTATTTCATTGTTATTATTTGAGGAATTATATAATACGTGATCTGTTAGCAAGAAAACACAACTTCGAATCTCTGTACATATATCTATTAGATGTTCTACAGCTTTATTTAATAAAATAATCTCTTCTCTGAGCAGCGTAATGTCGGTATGCACCCCGTTCTTGCCGTGATCATCGTCCAACATCCCTATTAGGGGAAAGCGCCTGTTAAGAAGCCCCCTATTACTGAAACTCCCTAGGTATAGAGAACATGCACTTGACAACGGAGCAGCTGATAACGTGGTTAGCCTTACTACCTACAACGATTGCTATAGCTACGCTGGGGTCTTATGCGCTTCAAACTGTAGAGATGTCAAACATGCTAAAGAAAGAGACTGCTCTTATTCTGTCTACTCTCAATCATTCGATCCTTGAATCTGTGAAATACGGATTTTCTAGGCGCAAGCTCCATGTTCACTCCTGGGCTACGGTAAGATGTTTCCAGAGAACCGTAGTTGTAGAGGCAAGACTCCAAAGTCCGTTGGGATTGGAGCTTGAGCAGAGAGCTACATTAAGCACCCCGGTCTCTTGTAGAATCGCATGTCAGCAATCTCTTCATAATACTATTGAAATCACCTCTCGATATCTGATAGAAAAGAAGCTGGTAGTGATAGAGATTGTTCAGTGTGAGCCATGATTGGTACTATCAAGTACCAATATGTTACAGTATTATGGTTAGCAACTTCGTTACTAACCACCATCTCCGTACTGATCCCCCTGAGAACAATAACAACAGTTGTCTGTTATCAGCAGGGTGTTGAGATCGTAAATACCGTGTGTCTAACGCTTAACGTATGCTATCAGTACCAATTAAATGCAAGCTTGGTCCTGAGTTCAGACCCCCTAGTAGATACCGGAGTTCTTGTGATAAAATCATATACTGTTATCTTAACCGGAAAACAACATACGATATCTGGCTTTCACATAGCACGCGTTAGCAAGACTCTATACGTCCCGATTGCTAGTGAGGTGGTGATTCAAGTGATGTTCATACAAGATAGCTTAAGGGTAACGTATCGGAGTGTTGGATGACGTAGTGGATTTTGGATTATGTTATGCTATCGTTGCAGTATTGTTGATTATTGTAATATTGAGCGTAATCTCTAGAGTTAGGAGATGGGGATAAGAGCATATACAATAGATACGATTATTGCAATAATGATACTAGTTATTGCTGCAGTCTGGACATTATCACCCAGTCCAACAGTTCTAGAGGGAAAAGCACAATTAATAGCGAGAAAGCTACTTATTCGTGCATATAACCAGGGATTAATAACCAATCTTGAGCAAAGCTTGCTATTACGCGATAAAGCAGCAGTAGTACAGATACTTCATAAGATTGTAAATAGCGCAGTTAGTGAAGCTGATGCTATAGCAACTATAGTAAAGGCGAAGGGAGTTGTCGAATTCTCAGCTTTTCGTAAGCACCTAATAGGAAATCAGCCAACAGATTTTGGTGTTGCAAAATGCTTTCTGACAGCATACAATGCAACGCTATCCGTAGAAATAACGTTGTATTGCGTTGAGTAGAAGAAAAGGTGTAACGTATACGCTTTCTGCAATTATCATTTTGATGATTGTTGTATTGGTGGTGAATTTTGATGCTTGGTTAATTCAACAACAAAGGTTGAGATACTATATAGAGGAGGAAGCATGCCGGTGCGTTCTTTGCCTGTTAAATATAGTGCATGAGCTATATACCTACGTAGTTTTCACGAATAAGAGTTTAACATTAGATGAAATTTATAACATAGCGGAGAGCATCTCCAAGTTCCATGGAGAAAAGTGCGATATTAGATTAAAGGTCCTAGATCATGTAGATTTATATTATAAATGCTGTATCATTTATCTATTTATCAGTAATTGCTCGTACGCGAGCAAGCTTGTGTTGAAGCCGAATGCTACATTACAGATAAGTGTGCATGGAGTTTACTCTAATAAAACTATAAATTTATTAGCTTGTGCTGTACTTAGATAGTAAGCGCATGTAGTCTCTCATCGAATACTCCGGAATGCCGAAGAAAGCTGCAGCCTCTGGTACGGGAATGGGGCAGCGTCTTTTTCCTCCTGTCATTTTATAGAATGCTAGAAAGGTTGCGGCGCAGGCGATACCATACCAGTTTCTTCCTTCAAGGATGGATCGAGGAACGTTTTCTAGGAGGTGTCTTGCCTTATCTATAATCTCATAGTATATGCGTGGAGGGAGGTTTCTCATTTTACTTTTGTATTTTGGCAGTATAACATCTACCAAAAAGGATGCAAGAGTAGGCAGATAGTCAGTCGGATGTCTAAGCTTTTTTATCGATTTTATAATGTTTCCGAAGTAAGTCCCTGCTCGTAACACGGAGAAAGGTTTGACCCTATGACCAAATGATTGATATATTTTACAAATTTTATTTAAGGAAATAGGAATAGGAGGAACCTGTTCTTTTATAGCAGCGTAGAGAGCCATAGCAGAGAGAACGAGGGTTGTTATTCGCTTAACGCGAGGTCTTTGGCGCATTAACCAGTAGTATATTACAGCACGAGATTTGATATCATCTGGTAAGTTTAATACGGCGCATGTTTTAGATAGTGCTAACAGAGCCCTTACATCAGGATCGTGCGACGTTCCCCCGCTAAGCTTCTTATGAACGAAGGCTAAATCGCCCACTCTGTGCTTCGTTATGTGACGAGCTTTCTCTGAGAAGGTAGATCCCTTACGGACTAAATCTGTCAGCGCTGTTATCTCTGATACCTGTTGTTGATTTTGAAGAAAGAACGGCTGTTCCACGACGCCGCAGCGTGTGCATACCAATTCTCCTTCTTTGGTCAAAATGAGGTCTCCACCACAGTGTTTGCACTTTTGCACGCTCAATTCGGGACTACTATACTTAAAGAACAGAATCTAGTTAATTTAAGTATTCATGCTAATTATGATAAAAGTTATATAGACAGGGAGGCGTATCCGAAAGTGAAAGTGAATGTTAATAACAAAGGGCACTGTGCACTGCGATGCTTGCAAGGCGGTATCAGGAGAAATTGCTTGAGCTGATCGGAAAGTTCGTAGAGGTTCTTACCACGGAGGGACATGTGGCTACAGGCAAGGTTGAGGCTATTGATCCCACAACCCTAAACCTTGTGCTTGTTGAGGCTGAGCTTCGTGGAGAGCGGTTAGATCGCTTAGTTCTACCTGGTTCTCGGATACTTACGATCAGGCAGACCGGTGTTCAATTTAGTCTCGCTGAGCTAGCTGACCGCTTACGCAGGATCTTCGGTGATAAGTTTGTGGAGTACCGTCGTGACGCGGGTGTAATAGTAGTTGGAGGGCGGGTTCGAGTGAGCGAAGTAGGAGTAATAGAGGGATCAGGCACGCCTATCGCAGATAGGGTTCAGCGAATTTATGAGGAGTATAAGAAGGAAGTAGAGGCTAAGCGAGCGAAATCCGGATCGTGATCCTAGACCCTTTTGAGGTTCTTTCTACAGACCTTCTTGGGCGAGTAGGGCGGTTAAAAACCCGGAAAGGAAACATCACAACACCAGCGCTCTTACCTGTTGTTAACCCCTTCATACCCAACGCAGTCTCCGCCAGTGAAATCGTAGACCTTGGATTCCAAGGAGTAACTACGAATGCGTACCTAATACTCCGCAACGCGCCAGAATGCACTAGTGTTCACAACCTCCTTAAGATCGAATCTCCTGTTATGACAGATTCAGGGGCATACCAGCTTCTTCGGTATGGTACAATTTCCGTCGATCAGGAACGCATCATAGCTTTTCAGAAGAGACTGGAATCAGATATAGCGGTTATCCTCGACGTACCAACAGGAGGATATGCTTCGGAAGAACAAGCTATGCGTACGGCTATCGC
Organism: archaeon; assembly: GCA_003661605.2. Taxonomy (GTDB): domain Archaea; phylum Thermoproteota; class QMWL01; order QMWL01; family QMWL01; genus QMWL01. The sequence goes on along the minus strand of QMWL02000007.1, from coordinate 10,258 downwards.
AACTTACCAGCGTGCAGTCGAAGCGCTACCGCTGATAAAAGACGATAATCGCATATGGGTCGCTCCTATTCAAGGAGGACCCTATACACACATCGTTGATCGAATTGCAGCTCAGACAGCAGCCTTAGATTACAGCATGTACGCGGTAGGTAGTCCTACTGAGCTGTTAGAGGAGTACAATGTAGCGCCTCTCGCACGTATGGTGTGGGTGGTAAGACAGAGGATACCGTATGGGAAACCGCTGCATCTGTTCGGAGCGGGGCATCCGATAGTGTTTGCGCTTTTTGCAGCACTAGGTTGCGATACGTTTGATTCAGCAGCATATGCAATCTACGCGAGAGATGACCGCTATATGACTCCCTATGGAACTAAGAGGCTTAAAGACCTCGTCGAACTTCCATGTAGCTGCAGTATCTGCAAGAAGTTCTCAGAAGCTAAGGAGCTGCTTGACGTGCCTAAACCAGAGAGGGAACGCCTTCTTGCTCTACATAACCTAAATATTTGCTTACAAGAAGAGAAAGCGGTTCGGCAGGCTATTAGAGAGGGTCGTTTATGGGAGTACGCTAAAGCGCGATGCTTAGCCCATCCTGCATTAAAGGCGGCGTTTAGAGTTCTCGTAGAAGGTGCAGAGAAATTAATTCCTTTCACTCGAACTCGGAAGCGGAGAGGATTATTCTTTTACGATCATGATGATCTAAACAGACCAGAGGTTTTAGCATTCAAGAAGTTTCTAAAGGAGAAGTGGTTCCCCCGTACTTCTAAAGTGCTTCTCCTAAGAGCAGATAAGTTAGAGCCGCACCTCGAACGGTTTTTCTTAAACCCTCCCAGTGACTATCAGGTCTGTCTCTGGGGAGGACCGTTCTTAATCATACCGTGTGAGATTGCACACACTTATCCCTTATCTCAGTTCGAAGCAGCAGACTGTTTGATTTCAGAGGAGGATGTTTTATGGATCGCTGATCTGCTTGTTGCAAAAGGAGTGAGTGAGGTTCTCCTTGTACGTAGCGGTGATCCGCTTGAAAGTATTCTATTAGAACGGCTTCGTAGTAAGGGAGTTCAGATACAGGTGTGCGACAAACCTCCTTTGTAGTTGTGAGGCTATACGTAGAAGTGCTCGCGCGCGGTATCGAAGACCTTCCGGCGCTGCTCAACCTCGGCTTCTATCTCCTCAGCGCGTTCGATAAGTTCACTAACATCGAATGAGGTTCCTAACAGATCGTTCATCTTCTTTATAGCAACCGCGGCTGCACGAGGGTCGGGTCTTGTAAGCGCAGCATAAGGCAGGATGGAGACTGCGGGAAGGTTACGGACCTCGAACTCGTAGAGGAGGACTGCTAGGGTTCCGCATACAAAGAGACCTGGCTCAAGCAGAGGTGCTGGAAGCCTTTGGTATCTTGCTAGAAACGCACGGGTAGCAACTAGACGTACACGCGCGCCTCCCTGGTAGTATGCACTATCTAACCCACCGAACAAAACGGCTTGCTCGAGCCCCAATTCTTCAAACAGATCTACTAGAGTTTCGCAAAGAGGTCGTTCGTCCTCTCGGCTTGGATAAAACTCCGCCCTCAGGAATAGAAACGGTGAACTAACGAAGAGTTCGAAAGGAGTAAGAAGCCCCTGTTTAGCCATCGCGACAAAAGGTGGTGGATGTTTTGGCTTGATGATGGCTATACGCTCCGCGCGCGTCTTCTCCACTAGATAATCTACAACAATATAGCCTGTAGTGCCAACACCTGGAAAACCTGTTACAAAATATCTAAGTCCTTCACGCTCTATCGCTTTTGTGTAGACGACCTTCACGACACCAATCGTTAAATGAGAAGTAAAGAGTTTCACCCTCACTATTGAGAGTAAGATTCCTGGGTGGTGCGCGGGAGATCGGTCGATCAGCGATTCTGGTATCAGAAGGGGGTACACGTATCCTACTGGATATGGGAGTTATACTCGAGCCAGTGCCAGGGTTTCCAGCTCACGTACGACCGCGGGATTTGTCTGCCGTCGTTATTACACACGCGCATCTCGATCATAGTGGTGCATCTCCTATCCTCTATACGAGCTGGAAAGTTCCTCTATACGCTACTAAGGTAACGTTATCTCTAATGAAACTATTGTTGCTTGATTTCATTAAAGTTAGTGGTCCGTTACTGCCATTTGAAGTAATTGAAGTAGAAAACTTGATGGAATGTGCAGAACCTGTTAATTTCGGAGAACCAATTGATATTGGAAACCTAACGGTAACACTATACTCCTCTGGTCATATTCCTGGTGCTGCACAGGTTTTGGTTGAGAGTAAGCGAACTGGAAAGCGATTGCTCTATACAGGAGACCTAAACACTCTCCCCACACGCTTAGTCGGTCCTGCGGATACGCAGGTTCCAATTCCTGACGCTCTGATCATCGAGTCTACCTACGCTAATGAAAATCACCCAGATAGGATGATGGAGGAGGAGCGGTTTGTTGAAGCTGTTCGAGAAGTTGTCGAACGAGGGGGGATTGCGCTCATTCCCTCACTTGCGGTTGGACGCGCACAGGAGATTCTTTGCATACTAACAGCGCACCACTTCGAGTATGACGTAGTTTTAGACGGTATGGCGAGGCAAGCGAGTGCGATTATACGAAGCTATACAGAGTTCGTTCGAAACCCAGACTTGCTTAAACGGGCGTTAAGCTATGCTCACTGGGTTAGTTCTTGGAGGGATAGGCGAGAGGTTGTTCGTCAAAGACCGCTAGCTATCGTAAGCTCAGCCGGGATGCTTAAAGGAGGTCCTGTTCTGTATTACCTAAAACATGTAGTGAACGATCCAAAGAGCTCGATTTTCCTAGTTAGCTATCAGATACCAGGGACTCCAGGGGATGTTCTACTTAGAACCGGACGAGTCTTCGTCGAGGGGAAGGAGGTTCGTGTTAAAGCAGAAGTCGAACGCTTCGATTTCTCAGCGCATGCGGGTGCGGATCAGTTGATGAAGTTTGTTAGAAAGGTAGCGAGTAAAGATAGAACGAAAATACTACCTGTTCACGGAGAAGGGGATAACTGCCCCCTTTTCGCAAGTAGGCTGCAAAGTGAGGGATTCAAAGCGCTCGCTCCCCAACCTCTCGACGAGGTGAGGGTCTAGTGAGGAAGGAAATTGTTCAAGCGGTAGCGGTAATATTAGTGGTGAGTGTTCTTTCAACGCTTGTAGCACTTCCAGCTGTTCCGGTGGTAACCACAGCATCAGCTTCAGGATCAGCAATTACATTGTCGCTACTCATTCTTCTCGCTATAGTCTTAGGGGGAGTTCTAACCTTTCTAGCTGTAAAGCGATATCCACAGCTGCTCAGAATATTTACTACGTTAGCGACCTCTTTTCTCATATTTATGGCAATTCTCATCAATGGGCTAATCTTTGCAGCGACATCGTCGCTACCTAGCTCTATTCTTGTACTTCTCTTCGTCGGACTAGCTGCAGCTATTGCCGTATGGTCGACCACGTCTCCTTACAGCACGCTACGTGTCATCATAGTCGCCTGGTCGGCGGGAACACTATTCTCCTTATTACTCGGATACAGCATCTCACTTCTACTTGTAGCACTACTAACCATATACGACTGCATTGCAGTACTTACTGGCTACCTACCTCGGCTAGCTGAGCGAGTAGAGGTCGAGCATGCAGGACTTGGGATCGAGGTTGGAGAATTGTGGTTAGGAGGAGGGGACTTGATCTTCTACAGTACGACGGCAGCAGCTATGGCTCTGCACTATGGGTTTTCCCTAGGTCTAGCCTCTGCTATCAGCATTGCAGGCGGCGCAGCGCTAACCATCTTTCTAACTCGATACGAAGAAGCGCTTCCAGGACTCCCTATACCGATCCTCTGCGGGATCGTAATTCCACTAGCCTCCTTCGCCCTATAGCTCTACAATAGGACACTTAATACGGCGAAGAATACGCCCCACCTCCTCCTCCGTCGTCACTAGCGTATACAGACGCCGCGACGTCCGCAACTTCAACTTCACCTTATCCTTACTCCGCTTCACCCGACACTCCACCGCCCGCTCCGAAATCCGCACAAACTCCTCAACATCCCTAACCTCGTGCGGCACCATGCGCTCCATCCCACCCACTCATAAACCCTACTACCGGAACCAGCAGACGCTGATAATTTCCCTAGTAGAGAAGCAGGTAGGAACTTAATAAACCATCCAGTAGATATTAAAATTCACTCCTTTAAGTATATGTGTAGAACTCCTGTTCTGCAAATAGTACACACATAGAAAGTAAACTGAGGCCCAACCATGAGAAAGGAAACATACACCGCCTCAGCTCCCTCCTTGATCAACCGAGCTATTTGGCGATAACCCACCATCTCATCATACGTTTCAAACCTAACTCTCCCCACAAATAGCGTGTGGAATATCAACCATAGGCTCCGTCATTAGAATAACACGTTTCACACAATTCATTTCGACAGTATAAACAATTATTTATATATCTTCTTTAAATCCAATAACAATACGGTCGTCTTCATCTATATCGATTTGGTCGAACTCGCCTTCTCTCAATAATTTCTCATTTACGCTAAGCTCCACAAGTTTAATGCACCCACACTTCTCCTTAACCTTCAGCAAATCCTGAATAAGCGCCTCGACCCAGTAGATGGGTAAAATGCCCTCAATTAGGTATTTGAAACTATCTAGCTGACAAAGCACACGAATTGAAACAATAGAATCTGTGATTTGAATATGTGCAGATCCCGCATTAACGCCCAACTCTATGAGCCTCTTACGGACAATTTCTACAACTCTTCTCTCTATCTTATTGATGCGTTTTATTAGATCGGGCGAGAAAGACTCACCTTCGCTAGGTATCTCTTCGTCCGCTTTTTCAACATCAAGAAGCCGGAAGTCAGCATCGAGTGCATCTCCTACAGAGTAGAGTACCAATCGGTAAAATTGTAAATACTCCTCAGGGCTCTTGCATATGGTACTGACAAAGAAAGCGTAAGACCCGGTCCTAAACAGGAAGGACACATACACGGCTTCAGCCCCTTCCTTAAGTAACTGCGCTATCCGATGGTAGCCAAACTCCTCATCGTACGTCTCAAACCGAACCCTCCCCACAGCCTAGCAAAGGGAACTGCGCTATTAAGCCCTATCGGGCAAAACTGGCGCCGCGGGCCGGATTCGAACCGGCGACCTTCGGGTTAACAGCCCGACGCTCTAGCCCCTGAGCTACCGCGGCTTTCCTGATGGGATTTGTTGGTGTATTTAAACGATATGGTGGGGGGTGTATGGTGGTGGTTGTCGTATGCTGGTGGGTTGTGTTTGAATTGTGGGGGGTCTTGGGTCTTAGGTGGGGAGAGTTTCGTGTCGGTGGTGTGGGGTGAGTCTGGTTATAGTATATGGTAGATGTTTGACGGTTGGGGGTGGCGGGCGCGGCGGGATTCGAACCCGCGACCACCGGGTTAAGAGCCCGGCGCTCTCCCTGGCTGAGCTACGCGCCCTGTTTTATCGGGTGGATTGTTGGTGGTGTGGTATTTAGCTTTTGGATTGAGGGTTGAGCTTAAGTATTGGTGTGGGATTGTGTTTGATGGCGCTTGCGTTTGTATTGGTGTCTGTTGATGTGGGGAAGGAGGCGTATGTGGCGGATGTGTTGCGGCAGATTGATGGGGTGAAGGAGGTTTCGGTGGTGTATGGTATCTACGATCTGGTGGTGCGGTTGGAGGTGGAGTCGATGCATGAGGTGCGGGAGATTGTGGTTCAGCAGATTCGGCAGAATCCGTATGTGCGGAGTACGGTAACGATGCTTGTAGCGGAGTAGGGTAACTACTGTGTTTTTGGGTAGGATAGTTTATGTAAAGGTTGAGAGAAAGTATGCAGAGCGTGTGAAGCGGCTTCTTAGCGAATATGGTGTACTACGGCACGATGTTCCAGTTTGTCGTGAGAACGACCATGTTTTATTTCCTGTTTGCGAAAGATGTGAGGAGATAGCGAAGTATGTTCCTGTGGAGTTTGTAGAGCGTGATGTAGCAGGGAGACGAGGATACAGAACTTACAGGGACCGCCTTCGTGGAGTGGTTCCAGAGGAGCTTTTTCAACGGTTGCCGCGATCTTTCGAGATTTTAGGAGAGATAGCGATCATAGAGATACCAGAGGATTTGCAACAGTATGAGAAGCAGGTAGGTGAGGCTTTGCTGAAGCATCACTCTAAGCTTCGGGCTGTTTATGCAAAGGAGGGTCCTGTTTCTGGTAAGCATAGGACACCTGTACTCAAGCTGATCGCCGGGGAGCCTGTTTACGAGACGTGCTATCGGGAGAGCGGTGCAGTCTTCTACTTTGCTCCTGGTAGAGTTTATGCGTCAATAAAGCTTTCGGGGGAGAGGCTACGGGTGGCGCAGCAGGTGCAACCAGGTGAGGTGGTTTTGGATATGTTCTCGGGGATAGGAGGGTTTGCGGTACTGATTGCACGATACGTGCAACGGGTTTTGGTGTATGCGGTTGATATTAACCCGGTAGCGGTGAGGTATTTGGCTAAGAACGTAGCGGTTAACAAACTATGGGGGAAGGTGATTCCTATTGAAGGCGATGCAAGGCGAGTTGCTTATGCGCTTCGGAACAAGTTTTCACGCGTGATAATGGACTTACCCTATGAGTCAGTCAGCTTCCTAGATGCAGCACTGGCCGCGGTGCGAGAGAAAGGTATGATTCACGTATATACGGTAGAGCGTGAGCGTGTAGTTCTTGAACAACTGTATCAACTCGGTGCAGAGGTAGAGGTTATATATAGAAGAGAGATAAAAGAAATAGCACCATATCGACCAAAGTTTGTTTACGATATTCTAGTTCACGAGAGACGCTGTTCTAACCAATAGTAGCGCGCGGTAGGTCTGAGGTTGTCGAAGGAGCTGAACGATTGGGCGAGGGATATTGTTAGCTGCAGCGGAGGCGTGAACCATAATCGTTTTGCCGCATACATAGTCGCTTCTTCGGACTACGAGTGCTGTGGAGCTACTGCAGTCTATACGAGGATCGCCTTTTCCCTGTATGGAGAACCGATACGGTCCTACGTGAAGCAGCAGTTTCACGGGAATGGGCTGGGAGAGAAGCGCCTTTGTTGAGTCGGAGAAGTCACGAGGTGCTTTATCAGCGCTTACTCCAATAATACAGTCCCCGCGCGGGGTGAGGTGTGGCTCTCGTGTAATCTCCAACGTTGTACTATGAGTGGCTCGGATGTTAGAATGGCCACGAAACTTGATCTCCTCTACCACCAGCCACGCCAACCTCGTTTACCCCGTAGTGGAACGAAGGCAACATATCCGTGCTCCTCGATAGAAAGACCATCTTTCCGCTTCCTAGCTCTTACGAGTATTTGTGAAAACCCTGGGGGACCTACTGGCGCTACGATGATACCACCTATTTTCAACTGATCAACAAGCGGCTTGGGAATAGAAGGCGCTGCAGCAGTAACAAGTATGCGATCGTAGGGGGCAGCCTTTGGATATCCGAGGCTACCATCTCCGCGGATAACCGTTACACGATCTAGATACCCGAGCTTCTCGAGATTTCGACGAGCGAAGTCTGCTAACTCCTTAATGATCTCCATAGTGTACACATGACCTTTAGCATGAGGACCCGCCACCAGCTCTGCGATTAATGCTGCGTGGTAACCGCTTCCTGTACCGATCTCCAGTACCTTATGCCCTTCTTCAAGCTCCAGCAGCTCACACATGAGGCAGACCATGTGTCGCCCACCCGGCTTAGGGTGTGTGGCGCGCTAATGGTCTGCCCCATGCCTATGGGGAGGGGGTGGTCCACGTAAGCATATTTACGATACTCCTCGGGAACAAACTCCTCACGGGGGACACGAAGGAAGGCTTGCTTTACGCGCTCACTACGTATATACCCAAAGCGTTGAAGGCGTTCAGCGAGCTGTTTGCGCTGTTCCTCAAACTCGGACCTGCTTACGCGAACCAACGCTCTAGTGTGGGACGTCGAGCCTCTTCTTCAACTTTCTTCACACGCTCTATTGCTTTTTTAACACGATTGAGTGAAAACTCGTACTTATCAACAAGTATCTTGATTACGGCCTCTTCATCTATCGGCTTCCACTCTAACTTGTAATTAGTTGTCACCTCGGGTTCAAGAAACGCCTTTCGTATAGCTTCAATATCGAGACCTTCCCATTCTCTACTAGATAGATGCCCTAGCGCGTTTTCGAGGCTACCGTAGCGGTGAATCAACTGAAGAGCGCGCTTGGGACCTATGCCACGAAAGCCACCGGGGTTGTAATCGGTTCCAATCAGAATAGCAAGATCAACAAGCTGTTCTCTGGTTAGCTGTAGTTCTTCGAGAACTGATTTAAGCTCTATAACCTCAGGTTTTATCTCGATGTATACGTTTTTACGAGGAAGTTTCCTTCTACCAGTAATGCTAACGTTTCTCACCATACGAGGAGACCCAAAAAGAAGCGAGTCGTAGTCCTGGCTGGCAGTGGCCCACGCATCACCCTGTTGAACGAGATAAGCAGCTTGCGCTTCACCCTCGGCGGGAGCTTGTACCCATGGAATGCCCATAGCGGTCAGAAGCTCCTTAGCGGTTTCTACCATGTAATCCTCAAGACGAACCGATGCAGCAGCATAGCGGCGTATTTCCTCTAAATCACCACGTTCAAGACTTTCTGCTAGCTTCTGGCGATACTTTTCGCGTAGCGCAATCCGTTCAGCAATTTCACGTTCTTTAAGAGAAGGTGGTTTTCCGTCGAAGCAGTAGATGACTTTGATTCCTCGCTCCATGAGATTTACAGTCCGATAGAAAAGCCCACTAAGGTGGCTGGTGATTTCACCACGACTGTTCATAAGGGGAGTCCCATCAGGCTGGCGGATTATAGCAAGGAACTGGTATAGGGCGTTGTATGCATCAAGGCAGAGAATGCGACCAGATAGCTGGGACAAATCGACTTCTTGTCGTCGGCTGATGAGAGGACCTAGGTTAACACCCAATGCTATGGACCTACGTACTCGATTTGATATTTGTCTTGGGAAATCCTAGTAACTCGGACCAGACCAAGCACTTCTAGAGCCAGTAGTGCGCGCATAAGCTCTCTTCTGGATATATCAACCCCTCTCGTTTTGAGTAGCCGGTGAAGGCTACCCAACTTCTGGACCTTGGATGAGCGTAGAGCATCGATCAAAACCAGGAAGAGCTTCTTTCCTTGCCAGATTACTGGAGGCACGGCTAGATCGTTAACTGAGGACGTTCAATGCGCCTAGTCTCGCGTCCAAGCTGTCTCTGAAGAGTCTCATAGTACTGGATGAGGTCTTCGGTAAGGGTGGGAGTGATTCGTTTCATAGCTTCCTCGAAGTGTCGCATGTGAACAGCTTTGGCTTCGATATTTTCTCTAAGCGCTAACATAGCCGCTTCACGACAAAGAGCCTCTAGCTCCGCTCCTGTAAAGAGCCGCGTTTTGCGGGCAATTTCTCTTAGATCCACATCGTCGGCGAGAGGCATTTTTCGTGTGTGTATTTTGAGAATCTCAAAGCGCGCGTGCTCATCGGGAGGAGGTACGTAGATGAGACGATCAAAGCGCCCTGGTCTGAGGAGTGCAGGATCAAGCAGATCAGGGCGGTTTGTTGCAGCAATTACCGCAACTCGGCTTAGGGGGAGTATTCCACCCATCTCAGTAAGTAGCTGAGCAACTACACGATCACTAACACCACTATCTGCAACATACCCGCGACGCGCGGCGATAGCATCTATTTCATCAATGAAGATCACAGCAGGCGCTACCATACGGGCTCTTCGAAACACTTCACGTATCGCTTTTTCAGACTCACCTACCCACTTACTGAAAATCTCTGGTCCACGAATTGTAATGAAGTTGGCTTCAGATTCGGTAGCAACAGCCTTCGCTAGGAGCGTTTTCCCGCAACCAGGAGGACCGTATAACAGGATACCTTTAGGAGGCGTTATGCCCATTCGCTCAAACACCTCCGGATGCCTGATGGGCCATTCAACGGCTTCTCGAAGCTGCTGTTTTGCATCTTCCAAGTTTCCGATATCGCCCCATCGAACTTTGGGTATCTCCACTTGAACCTCGCGCATAGCACTTGGTGTAATCTCCCGCATTGCTTCCATAAAGTCACGCATAGTTACTCTCAGGCTTTCGAGGATCTCAGCTGGTATCTCGCCAGCCTCAAGATCGATTTTTGGTAGTATGCGGCGAAGCGCTTTCATTGCTGCTTCACGACAAAGGTGCGCTAAGTCTGCACCGGTATATCCATGTGT